>NZ_RAWF01000033.1:0-49162 GCF_003612075.1 Corallococcus sp. CA041A | reverse complement strand
GGCATGGGTGGGGCTCCAGGCGGAGGCCCAGTCTACCGCCGCCCGGCCTCCCCCACGAGTCCCCCTTCTCGGGATATCCCGTCAGTCCGCGCCCTTGATGCAGGCCACCGGCTTGAGGCGGTGGGCCACCCGGGCGAGTCCTGCCTGCTCCACCGTCTCCAGCACGTCGTCCAGGTTCTTGTAGCAGGGCCCGGACTCGTCCAGCGGCGTGGTGCGGGTGTTGAGCAGGATGCCGGCCTCCGCCATGCGCCGGTCCGTCTCCTCCTGCTGGAGCTGCCGGCGCGCGGCGGAGCGTGACAGCCGCCGGCCGGAGCCATGGTTCACCGAGTAGATGGACTTCTCCGCCCCCGGCTCCGCGAAGAGGATGGCGCTGCCCGTCTCCATGGAGCCCGGGATGAGGATGGGGTGCCCGGTGGCCTCCCACGTCGTCCCCTTGAGGGCCGGATGTCCGGCAGGGAAGGCCCGCGTGGCGCCCTTGCGTGCGACGAACCTGCCGCCCTCGCGCTGGATGAGGTTGTGGCTGATCTCGTAATAGATGTTCGCGGTGCCGCCGAACACGTCCTCGAGCGCCCCGCACACGGCCTCTCCGATGAGCAACCGGTTGGCCACGGCGAAGTTGGCCGCCATGTTGTGCAGGTTCCAGTAGCTGCGGCCCAGGGCGCTGTCCGCGTCCAGCCAGACGAAGTCCTCGCTGCGGCTCTTGAGGCCCAGCTGCGCGGCGCCTGCCACGAAGAAGTGCTTGGCGATGTTCCAGCCGAAGCCCCGGCTGCCGGTGTGGAGCATCACCCAGACACGGCCCGTCTCATCCACCTGCATCTCGGTGAAGTGGTTGCCGCCGCCCAGGCTGCCCAGCTGTCCGCGCTTGTCATAGGCGCGCTCGGGGATGGAAACGCCGGTGTCCTCCACGGGGATGAAGTCGCGCTCGGTGACGGAGCGGCTTCGGCCCAGGGCCTTGGCGCCGTGGCGCAGGACTTCCTTGAGGGTGGGCTCGCTGAGCTTGCGCTGCTTGCGTGCCCGGGTGGCGCCCACGCCCACGGCGATGCGGTCGGTCACCTCGTCGATCCACTGGCGGCGCTTCGCGGGGTCGGCGACGTCCTCCACGGTGAGGGAGGTCTGCAACTGCACCATGCCGCAGCCGATGTCGTAGCCGGCGGCGGTGGGCAGCAGGACGCCGTCCGTCTCCACGATGGTGCCGATGGGGACGCCGTAGCCCACGTGACAGTCGGGCGTGACGGCGACGCGGGTGACGCCGGGGAAGGTGGCGGCGTTGACGACCTGATCGAAGACGGCGTCTTCCAGCGGGGGGGCTTCCGGGTTGCCTTCCTCCCCCCAGAGGAGCTTGTCGGAGAGGAACAGATCCGCGTGCACGCGCATCGTCTTGGTGCGCGGCAGGACGTAGTGGCCCTCGGAGACCTTTTCCAGGTGTTGCTTCCAGCTCATGGTGAATCCCCCAGGTGGGTGAACCCGCGGCAGGGACGAAGCCCTCCATCATCCCTGACGGTGCCGGTTTCCGGACACACGATTGGCTGCCTGCCTGGCGTTCGCCGAGGGGAAATCCCCTGGGGTGGACGGAGGGAACGGCCGGGAGTGCACGGAGCGGCATTCAGACAAGCCCGGGGGTTGCGGCGGAGGATCGGCATTCCCATTTCTGCAGCGTGCATCAAGGGGGTGGGCGATGGGGTTTTTGACGGGGATGGTGCTGGCGGTGTCGTTGCAGGCGGGGCCGGTGGAGATGACCGCGGCTCCGGTGTTCAATCCGTCGCTGTGCGCCAAGAAGCGCGTGGATCCATGCGGGTGCCATCACGTGTACGGCATCCGGCACTGCCACCAGAACCGGAAGAGCAACCACTGCGAGGCGCAGGTCCGCGCCTACGAGCCGGACGTGGGGCAGGAGACCGCGGAAGCGACGAACCCGCTCCAGAGCCTCATCGACCCGGCGAAGTCCGTGTCCATGTAGGACGGTCCCTGAACGGGGTGGAGCATCCGGGCGTCCTTCCCTGAAGAGGGGAGGGCGCCACGGTGCGTTGTGGGGACGGCTATCCGGGGTCCAGGGACCAGGTGCCTTCCTTCCAGTGCTTCAATACGATCGAGGCTTCGAAGGGAACGAGGCCCTGGCCCTTGGCGGCTTCCTCCAGGACGGCCTTGGCTTCAGCCGTCCGGTAGCGGAGCAGGGTCGCAGCGGCCGTCACCCGTACGTCCATGCGCTCATGCTTGAACAACACGAGGAGCGCATCCCGTCCGGCATCACCGTGGGCCAGGAGTTGATCGATCGCCGCGTTGTACTTCCTGGCGTGCTTGTTTCCGGTCTTCGCGTCCCCTTTCCAGATGGCGTCGGTCTGGGCGGCGACGTGCTTCGCGACCTGTTCGACCAGTTCCTCCAGCGTCATCACCAGACTCCTTCGGGATGGTGAGTCGGAGCAACGGCTCAACCACGAAGGCGGGCTGGCTGCAAAGACCTTGTCACTCCTCACACCACCTCAATGCGCGGCGGCTGGCTCCCCGGGAAGCACCTCGGAACGGCTCACTTCAAGGTCGCTCTCCGAGCGGATGATGACCCAGCGTGCCTGTGGCGACACGCGCAGGGCCACCACGTTCGGCGCCAGGCGGCGCATCTCCGGCTTGTAGGGCATCACCGCGGACGGAGGCTTCGTTGGTGGGGCCCCGGGCGCGCGGTTCTTCAGCGCGAGGACCTTCACCGTGGGGCGCTCCGGTGCCGGAACAGGATTCACCGTGGACGGCGGCACGGCTGGCCGTGCCTTCTTGGGCACGCTCTTGCTCACCATCACCGGCGTGATGCACGGAGGCGTATTCCCTCCCGGCTGCTCGGCCCCCTCCGCCGGTGGATCCCCGAAGGCGAACATCGACACGATGACCTTCGGCAGCGTCACGGCCTCCGGCGCACCCGCCGCCACCTGCGCCATGGAACGGGACCTCGTCGTCGTCGCTGAATCCAGCGCGGGCGTCACGGTCGGCATGGCAGGACGCGGATGGGGCAGCACCGCCTGCCGTCCCGGTCCCTGCATCACGCTCGGTGTCCCATGGACGTTCACCGGCGTGACGGACGGCGCCACCGGGAGAGCCCTCGGTGCGTCCGGATTCTGCGCGTCGTTGCGCACGAAGGACGGCGGCACGCTGCGCATCCGTCCGGGCGGCGGCGTCGGCGGCAGCCGGTCGAAACGGTAGAGCTCCTCGTCCTCCAGTGCCGTCGGAGTCACCGCGCCCTGACCCATCCGCGCCAACTCCTGCTGCAACGCCGCGTCGCGCGGATCCAACTCCAGCGCGGCCTTCAGCGCACCCCTTGCGCGGGACTCGCAACCCAACGACAACAGCACCCGGGCGGCTTTACGGTACGCGGCAATCGCTTGCTCCTTCTGCCCCGCGCGGCGGCAGGCCTCCGCCAGCCGGACGCGCACATTCGCGTCGCGCGGGAGCATCTTCGCGAGCTGCGCGTACGTTTCCACGCACTGCGCATACCTCCCCCGCTGGTACAGCGCATGGGCGGCTTCCTTCAAATCCCGTAGCTTCATCGACTCGCGCTCGCTCATGGGGGTCTCCGCGTCGGTGTCGCTCCCGTGAGCTAGCAGGCGACGTGCCGCGCTCCCGTGACGTGCGCTCGCGTTCACTGCCGTGCCCCCACCGCGCCCCCAGGCTGGAAACCCTGTCCTCCACCCGGCGGACCCCAAGGCAATCCACCGTGTCCCCGTGCACGCTGTCCGCTGAAGGACCCGGCCTGAACCCTGTAGAAATGGGAACCACGCTGTAACAACGTCAGTGCGCGCATCGCGGGGGGCTCTCAGGAGACGTCGGATGCCAGCGCATGGGACATTGGGGCAGCTCCGGACTCCGCCGGAGTCACCCGGAGGTTGCATTCATGGCTTCACGCTTCGTGGCCCTGACGTTGGGAACCCTGCTGCTCAGCGCCCTGCCCGCGGGGGCGAAGGAGCCCGCTGCTCGCGCTGGGGACTCGAAGGAGCTTCCTCCCGCGGACGAGACGCTCACCCTGAAGAAGGGCGCGAAGCAGGTGCTGACGGTGCAGGGAATGAGCCGCGTGGCGCTGGGCGACCCGTCCGTCGCGGACGTGAAGACCACCGGGAAGGACGGCGTGGAGGTCTCCGCGCTGGCGAAGGGGACGACCACGCTCATCATCTGGGGCAGTGACGGCAAACGCCGCACGTACCGCATCGTGGTGGACGGCTAGCGCCCCCCGAAGCTCCGGAGCCTCACGGCTCCGACAGCAGGAACAGCGCGTGCGAGCTGGCGATGGGCCGCGTGCGGTCGTCCTGCCAGGCCTCCACGCGCACGTTGGCCACGCGGCGTCCCTGTCGCGTGATGAATGCTCGCGCGAAGGTGTCCTGCGCCTTGCCCGAGCGCAGGAAGTCCACCGTGGTGGAGATGACCTTGGGCACGCGCTCGGTGTCTGTCTTGAGCAGCAGCTCGAAGATGGCGCTCGATTCCAGCAGCGCCCCCAGCGTGCCGCCGTGCAGCGCGGGCAGGATGCTGTTGCCGATGAGGTGCGGCGCGTAGCGCATGCGGCAGAGCATCTCGCCGGCCAGGTTCTCCACGCCAATGCCCACGAAGCGCGTGTAGGGGATGGCGTCCGTGAGGCGGTGGTACTCGCGCGACTGGCGCACCTGTCGCACCAGGTCCGCGAGGGGAAGCGAAGGCGTGCTCATCAGCTCTCCACCCGCATGAAGGTGCCCTGCGACGAGGCCACCGGCGTCGCAGGGTCGCCCTGGTGCACCAGCGCGCGCACGAAGGCGACCATGCGGGTGACCTTGTAGCACTCGGCCTGCGCGGTCAGCGGCAGGCCCGGGCGCGCGGGGCGCAGGTAGTCGATTCGCAGGTCCAGCGTGACGATGGCCGCGAACGCGCCCAGCGCCGCCATCACCGCCGCGCCGCTCGCCGCGTCGATGAGCGTGGTCACCGCGCCGCCCGCCACCACCCCCGTCTCCGGGTTGCCGACGAGCACATCCGCGTAGGGCATCACCACCGTCGCGTCCGTGGGCCCCACCGCTTCCAGCCGCAGCCCGAGCGCATGGTTGTGGGGCACCGCCTCGGTGAACAGGACGGAGAGCGCCTCGCGCCGCTCCGCCGGGTCCGTGGAAAGACTGAAGTCCGACATGGGCTGGATGCAGTAGCAGATTCGGACCGCGCCGGGGGAACGCACCGCGGCACGCCGCGCCCAGGAACACGCCTGCCCGTCCGCGAGTTCACGGGCGCCCTGACAGCCCACGCATCCTGGCAGGATGCCGCGCCCCGCGTCTTCCCCGAGGACACTTCCGGTGAACCGACCTCTCTCCGCCCTCTGCTTCGCACTGCTCGTCCCAGGTCTGCTCCTGGCGGCGCAGCCCCTGCCCCGGCCCGCGAGTGCACCCGAGCCCGCACCTCCAGGGCAGGGTGAAGCGCCTCCGCAGGAACCGCCCAAGCCGCCCGCGCCCAAGGACACCGCGCGCGAAGCCGCCCGGGCGAGCGAGGGCGACGGCGGCACCCTGGCCCCCGTCGCCACGACGGAGCAGCCGGACGCGAAGAAGGAGGAGTGGAAGGTGGACGCGCCCCCGGGCGTGGCCAGCACGCAGGTGCCCATCGACGTGCGCGAGGGCACGTGGATGAACGTGGACGTGAGCCCGCGCGGAGACGAACTCCTCTTCGACCTGCTGGGAGACATCTACGCGCTGCCCATCGCGGGCGGCGAGGCCCGCGCGCTGACGTCCGGCGCCGCGTGGGACATGCAGCCGCGCTACAGCCCGGACGGGAAGTCCATCGCGTTCACCAGCGACCGGGGCGGCGGGGACAACATCTGGGTGATGGACCGCGACGGCAAGAACCCGCGCGCGGTGACGCAGGAGAAGTTCCGTCTGCTCAACAGCCCGGCGTGGAGTCCGGACGGCCAGTTCCTGGTGGCGCGCAAGCACTTCACCGGCCGACGCTCGCTGGGCGCGGGCGAGGTGTGGATGTTCCACCGCGCGGGCGGCGAAGGCGTGAAGCTCACCGAACGCGCCAACGACCAGAAGGACCTGGGCGAGCCCGTGTTCTCCCCGGACGGCCGCTACGTCTACTTCAGCCAGGACGTCACGCCGGGGAAGTCCTTCGAGTACGACAAGGATCCGAACAAGGAACTCTACGCCATCCAGCGGCTGGACCTGGACGCGAAGGAGGTGGAGCCCTTCGTCACCGGCCCGGGTGGCTCCATCCGGCCCACGCCGTCGCCGGACGGCAAGCAGCTGGCGTTCGTGCGGAGGGTGCGCGGCAAGAGCGTGCTGTACGTGACGGACGTGAAGTCCGGGGCGGAGCGGCCGCTGCATGACGGGCTCGACCGGGACATGCAGGAGACGTGGGCCATCCACGGCGTGTCTCCGGTGATGGCGTGGACGCCGGACAACAAGTCGCTGGTGTTCTGGGCGAGCGGGAAGCTGCACCGCATCGACGTGGCGACGAAGAAGGTGTCGCCCATCCCCTTCCACGTGAAGGGGACACGCACGGTGTTCGCGGCGGTGAAGGGCACGCGCGCCGTGGCGCCGGACCGCTTCGACGTGAAGATGCTGCGCTGGATGCAGGTGTCACCGGATGGCAAGAGGCTGGTGTACCAGGCGCTGGGCAAGCTTTACGTGAAGGAGCTGCCGTCGGGGACACCGCGGCGGCTGACGCGGCAGAACGAGCACCTGGAGTTCTATCCGTCGTTCTCGCGGGACGGGCGCTCCATCGTCTACACGACGTGGGACGACGATGCGCTGGGCGCGGTGCGCGTGGTGTCGGTGACGGGCGGCGAGGGCCGCGTGGTGACGACGCAGCCGGGCTTCTATGTGGAGCCCGCGATGAGCCCCGACGGCAGGTGGGTGGTGTACCGGACGACGGGCGACGGCTACCTGATGCCGGGCACGTGGAGCCGGGAGACGGGGCTGTTCGTGGTGCCGTCCACCGGTGGAGGCGTGGCGCGCAAGCTGACGCGGGACGGGGAGCAGCCGCACTTCGGCGCGAAGTCGGACCGCGTGTACTTCCTGCACGTGGAGTCCAAGGACGTGGAGGACGTGCGCACGCTGCGCAGCATCGGGCTGGACGGGGACGAGCCGCGCACGCACCTGACCAGCGGTGGCGCGCTGGAGATGCGCGTGTCGCCGGACGACAAGTGGGTGGCCTTCCGCGAGGACTTCAACGCCTACGTGACGCCCTTCGTGCGCGGCGCGAAGGAGGCGCGGGTGGGGCCGGGCACCAAGGCGATGCCGGTGACGCAGGTGAGCCGTGACGCGGGCGAATACCTGCACTGGTCCGGCACGGACGCGCGGCTGTCCCTGCACTGGGCGCTGGGGTCCAGGCTCTACACGCGGGCGCTGAAGGACGCGTTCACGTTCATGGACGGCGCGCCCAAGACGCTGCCGCCGCCGGAGGCGGACGGGGTGGACGTGGCGTTCTCCGCGAAGTCGGACGTGCCGGAGGGGACGCTGGCGCTGGTGGGCGGGCGGCTGGTCACCATGAAGGGCGAGCAGGTGGTGGAGGAGGGCGTGGTGGTGGTGAAGGGCAACCGCATCGTGGCGCTGGGCCCGGTGGGGAAGGTGAACGTGCCTGCGTCCGCGAAGGTGGTGGACGTGAAGGGCAAGACGCTGATGCCGGGCCTGATTGACGTGCACTGGCACGGGGCCATGGGCGTGGACGGGCTGATGCCGGAGCAGAGCTGGGTGCAGGCGGCGTCGGTGGCGTTCGGGGTGACGACGCTGCACGACCCGTCCAACCACTCGGAGACCATCTTCGCCGCGAGTGAGCTGGGCAAGGCGGGGATGCTGACGTCGCCGCGCATCTTCTCCACGGGCACCATCCTGTACGGGGCGGCGAGCGCGGACGCGCACGTCGAAATCGACACGCTGGACGACGCGCGCCGTCACCTGCGGCGGATGAAGGCGTTGGGGGCGTTCAGCGTGAAGAGCTACAACCAGCCCCGGCGCGACCAGCGGCAGAAGATCCTCCAGGCGGCGCGCGAGCTGGACATGCTGGTGGTGCCCGAGGGCGGATCGCTGCTCCAGCACAACCTGACCATGGTGGTGGATGGGCACACGGGGCTGGAGCATTCGCTGCCGGTGTCGCGCATCTACGACGACGTGCGCCAGCTCTGGAAGGGCACGCAGGTGGACTACACGCCGACGCTGGGCGTGGCCTACGGCGGGCTCATGGGGGAGAACTACTGGTACCAGAAGACGAACGTCTGGGAGGACACGCGCCTGTTGTCGTTCGTGCCCCGGCGCGTGGTGGACGGGCGCTCACGGCGCCGCGTGATGATTCCTGACGAGGAGTTCAACCACCAGAACGTGGCCCGCGCGGCGAAGGAGCTGAACGACCTGGGCGTGAGCGTGCAACTGGGCGCGCACGGTCAGCGTGAAGGCCTGGCGGCGCACTGGGAGCTGGCGATGTTCGTGCAGGGCGGCATGTCGCCGATGCAGGCCTTGCGCGCGGGCACGATCAACGGCGCGCGCCACCTGGGCATGGACAAGGACCTGGGCTCGCTGGAGGTGGGGAAGCTGGCGGACCTGGTGGTGTTGGACAAGAACCCCCTGGAGGACATCTCCAACAGCCGTACGGTGCGCTACACGATGGTGAACGGCCGGCTGTACGACGCGAACACGCTGAATGAAGTGGGCACGCGGCAGCGCACGCGCGCGAAGTTCTACTTCGAGAAGGACGGCAACGAGGGCTGGAGCCCCCGCGCCACCACGCACGCCACGGAGCAGGTCTGCGATTAGGACTCGTGCTGTTGTTTTGTGGAGCTGTCGCGGGCTGCGCAGGTGGCCCGCGACAGTTCCGGCAGTCCCTTGGCCCGGGGCCTGGACCGGGCTGCGTCAGCACGGTGGATTGCCAATGCAAGAACGGCTCGGCGGCGGCGTGCGAGCAGGTGGAGGTGATGAAGCCGCCCCGGCCCTGGAAGCCGAACCCGTTGCCTCCTCCTGGAGCGGATAAGGAACTGGAGAAGTCGGAGAAGGAAAAGGTCAGGGAGACCTGCACCCAGGACTACATTCGCTGTGTCGATGCAGGCGGGGAGCGCAAGCCAGGACGGGTGGAGGGAGAGAGCCGTTGTGACTCGTGTCGGTCCTATTGCATGGCCAACGGGTTCTGGCCTGACGCCGTTTACAGCTGGAACGGGAAGGCATTGGAATGCCCGCGATAATGAAGAAAGCGTTCCAGGATCCGCCCTTTAGGGCTCCGGCCTGGAGTGCCTTCATCGATGATGTGGCGGACGTGAGTGCCCTCGCGTCCAGGGACTGGCCTCGGTTCCGCGCGGGCCTCAAGCAGGTGGAGCGGCGACATGCGGGACGGGTTCCGTCAGCTTCGCTTCTCCGCTTCATCGCCAAGACCGCCTTCTTCTGTGCCGCTCATTGGGGGCAGACCCCGCGGGTCGTGCGAGGCGCCCTGCGCGCCTACCTGAAGCATCCGGTGGACACCCGGATGTACTCGTACACGGCCGCGGAGTACTGGCAGTGGGCGTTCAAGGTCTCTCCCGAGGACCTGCCCGCCGCGGAGGCCATGCTCGCGGAGGTCCGCGAGTACCTGCCGTCCCTGGACGACCACGAGCGCCGCAACACGGAAGGCCTGCTGGCCTTCCTGGAGCGCCAGCGCGGCTGACCTCTCAGCGGGCCGTCGCGGCCACCTGCGCCAGGGCCTGCTGTATCTGCGGCAGCGCGTAGGGCTTGGGCAGCACCACCACGCCCAGCCACTGCTGCGGATCCCCATCCAGCGCCGCGCGGCCATGGCCAGACGCGATGATGATGCGCATGGCGGGCTTGCGCAGCGCCACCTCGCGCGCCAGGTCCACGCCGGACATGCCCGGCAGCGTCACGTCCGTGAAGAGCACGTCGAACCGCTCCGCCGCCAGCGCCACCCGCGCCTCCTCCGCGCTCGCCACCGACATCACCGCGTGGCCCAGCAGCCCCAGCAACTCGCCGGCGGACGCGCGGATGTCCTCGTCGTCCTCCACCAGCAGGACGCGCATCCGTCGCGCGGCCTCCAGCGTCGCCGACGTTTCCCCGGGGCGCGGCACCTCCGGCCACTGGAGCTTCGGCGTCGCCATCCGTTGCTGCCGCTGGTCCAGCAGCGCCCGCACCTTGCGCGCCAGGTCCTCGCGCCGGTACGGCTTGGACAAGAGGCTCACGCCCGGGTCCAGCCGGCCGCCGTGCACGATGGCGTTCTCCGTGTAGCCGGACGTGAAGAGCACCTCGATGTCCGGCTGCAGCGACTTCGCCTGCCGCGCCAGCTCCGGACTGCGCACCGGCCCCGGCATCACCACGTCCGTGAAGAGCAGGTCCACCGCCACGCCGCTCTTCAGGATGGACAGCGCGCTCTGGCCGTCCACCGCGCGCAACACCCGGTAGCCCAGCTCCGTCAGCAGCTCCACCACCGTGGCGCGGACCTCCGCGTCGTCCTCCACCGCGAGGATGGTCTCCTTCCCGCCCTCCACGGGCCCCGTCACCACCTCCGTCACCGGAGCCTCCGGCTGGAAGGCGCGCGGCAGGTACACCTTCACCGTCGTGCCGTGACCCAACTCGCTGTAGATCTTCACGTGCCCGCCGGACTGCTTCACGAAGCCGTACACCATGCTCAGCCCCAGGCCCGTGCCCCGGCCCTCCGGCTTCGTGGTGAAGAAGGGCTCGAACGCGCGCTCCATCACCTCCTGCGACATGCCCCCGCCCGTGTCCGACACCGCCAGCAGCACGTACGCCCCGGCCATCACCTCCGGGTGCGCCTGCGCGTAGTGGTCGTCCAGCGCCGCGTTGCTCAACTCCAGCGTCAGCTTCCCGGCGCCCCCCATCGCGTCGCGCGCGTTGATGGCCAGGTTGAGGATGACGTTCTCCAACTGGTGCGGATCCGCCATCGTGTTCCACAGCCCGCCGCCGATGACCGTCTCCACCTCCACGTCCTCGCCCAGCGCGCGGCGCAGGAGGTCGTCCATGCCCCGCACCAGCCGGCCCAGGCTCAACGAGCGAGGCTCCAGCGGCTGCCGCCGCGAGAACGCCAGCAACTGCCCGGACAGCCGGGCCCCGCGCTCCACCGCGCCCAGCGCTGACCGAACCCGATTCAAGCCCCGCTCGTTGCCCGCGACATCTCGCTGGAGCAGTTGCAGGTTGCCGCCCACCACCTGGAGCAGGTTGTTGAAGTCGTGCGCCACGCCGCCCGTGAGCTTCCCCACCGCCTCCATCTTCTGCGCCTGCCGCAGCTGCTCCTCCGTCTGCCGCTGCTCGGTGACGTCGCGCCCGCTGGCGTACAGCACGCCGTCCTCCGGCACCGGCACCGCCGTCCAGGAGATGCGCCGGTAGCCGCCGTGCTTGCACCGGTAGGAGCTCTCGAAGTTCAGCGTGGGATTTCCTCCCTCCAGGCGGTGCACCTCGGAGCGCGTCCGCGAGTAGTCCTCCGGGCGCTCCAGCCACTCCGAAGTGCGGCCCAGCAGCTCCTCCTCCGTCCACCCCAGCATCTGCGTCCAGGCCGGGTTGACGCTGAGGAACTTCCCCTCCGACAGGCTCCCCACCACCAGCAGGTCCTGGGACACGTTCCACACGCGGTCCCGCTCCCGGGTGCGCTGCGCCACGCGCTGCTCCAGCGTCTCGTTGGCCCGCTTCAAGTCCGACAGCGCCTTGAGCCTGGACAGCGTCGCCCACACGCGGTCGGCGACGTTGCGTGACAGCTCGATCTCCTCCGCGGTCCACGTGCGCGGCTGCACGTCGTGCAGGAACAGCACCGCCACGAACCGGCCGTGCTCCAGCAGCGGGATGTTGAACAGCGCCCGGATGCCTACCTGCTCCAGCGTGGCCGCATGGGGCGCCGTGCGCGGGTCCTTCCGCACGTCCGGGATGGCCACCACCTCGCCCTTCAGGAGGTCTTCCAGGAACACGCCGTAGTCGTGGAAGCGGTGCACGCCCTCCACGCGCGCCACGTCCGGCGAGGCCACCCAGTTCGGGTGCATCAGCACCAGCGCGTGCGCCGCGTCCACCGTGCCGTAGCCCGCGCGCGGCACGCCCAGCATCCGCCCCACCACCTCCATGGCCAGCTTCGCGGCGGCGTCCGGGGACGAGGCCTCGCGCAGCCGGTCCGCCATCTCCAGCAGCGCCGTCTGCCGCAGCTCCGCCCGCTTGCGCGCGTCGATGTCCACCAGCACGCCGGGAAAGCGCAGCGGCGCGCCCTGCGCGGAAAGGTGGCAGTGGCCGCTGGCCTCCACCCACCGGTGCGCGCCGTCGGCGCGGAGCACGCGGTACTCGGAGCGGTACGCACCGCCCGTCTCCAGCACGCGGGCGATGAGCGCTTCCACCCGGGGCCGGTCCTCCGGGTGGATGGCGGCCACGAACTGGGAGATGGGCAGACCTTCGCGCGCCTGCACGGGGTCCAGTGAGAAGGAGTGCGCGAAGCGCTCGTCCGCGACGACGCGGTTGTCGGGCACGTCCCACACCCAGGTGCCAATCATTGCCTCGGCGTTCAGCGCCAATTGCACGCGCTCGTTCGCCTCGCGCAAGGCATCGTCGGCCTGGTGGCGCTCGGTGATGTCCTGGGTGATGCCCACCAACTGCACCGGCTTGCCGGCCGCGTCGTACACCAGCGACGCGCGCCGGTGGATCCACCGCACGGCCCCGGTGTCATGACGGCGGATGCGGTACTCCACCGACGGCGTGACCCGCCCCGAGGAGCGCGTGCGCGCGTTGGACACGTGGTGCCGGTCCTCCTCCAGCACGAGCGCCTCGATGACCGATGCGGGCAGCATGTCCGAGACCGGCACGCCGTACAGCCGGCAGAACTCCGGCGTCACCGTCAGCTGGTTGGTGGCGATGTCCAGCGTGAACACGCCAATGCCGCCCGCCTCCTGGGCCAGCCGCAGCTGTTCCTGCCTCACGCGCGCGTCGGCGTTCCCTCCAGGGGGCGCTGGGACGTCGGGGACCGTGCCAGCGCCGTCATCCAGGCCCGCGGCGCGCAGGCGGAATCGCAGACGTTCGACCTCGGCCCTCAGGGCCTGTTCCGTTTCGGAAAGGGGCACGATCATGAGCGGGGGACCGTGGGTCGGGGGGACGACCTCCGGCCGCGGCACTGTCGCCCGGGTCCTCCGGAGGGGGCAACGGAGAATTCCGAAGGAGGCATTCCTCCGGAACCGGAACACCTCCCCGGTGACGGCGTCCGCGCCCGGCTGTTCCAGGTGAACGCCCGAAGGCGTGTCGCCAGTCCCTCGTGCCGGCGCGCGAGCCCCTTTTTCCCGTCGCCTTGACGCAGGGCAGCCAGGGCGTCAGGTCGTCCTGAACCCTGGGGAATACAGCGCGCGGCGGCGTGTCCTGGGCCTCCAGAAGCGGGAAGACGTCACGGGTTACCCAGGGCAAATGCGAGCCATGGGACGTCCCGCGTTGCGGAGAGTCGTGAACACTCACATCACCCGCGGGTCGCAATGCTCACTTCCCGCCTTGACGCTGCCGGGAATTTCTTTAAAGAATGCACGCACGTCCTCTTCTTCTTGGAAGATGGCGTATGTACCGGGCCTCGCGTTCCCCAACCGCGGAACCGGTGCGTGACGTCCCAGTTGAGCCCCGCGCGCCGCGTTCCCCCTCTCGGCGCGCGGTGGCCCCTGGGACTTTCACCCCGCCCCTCCTCACTCATCAGGTCCCCTCGAGGATTCGAGTGTCCACGTCCACCTTCGTCCTGCCCGTCTCGCTGGCCCTGCAGCTGCTCACCTCGGCATCGCCTTCCCCCCAGAACACGGCGACCGCGCCCTCCCAGGAGCCCGCGCCGAAGTCCCCGGCCACGTCGTCGGTGAAGGCCACGCCCCCGGCCGTGACGAAGCTGAGCGCCGCGCAGCAGGCCACGGCGGCGAAGCTGGTGGGTCCCGCGCTCGCGGAAGGCCATGCGTACGCGCGGCTGGCGGAGCTGACGGATGGCATCGGGCCGCGCCTGTCGGGCTCCGAGTCCGCGGAGGCCGCGGTGCAGTGGGCCCTGCGCAGCTTCCAGGCGGATGGGGTGAAGGCGTGGAAGGAGCCGGTGAAGGTGCCTCGCTGGGTGCGGGGCGAGGAGCACGGCGAAATCCTGGCCTCCGAGCGCACGCGCGGACTGCCGCTGGCGCTGCTGGCCCTGGGCGGCAGCGCGCCCACGCCGCCGGAGGGCATCACCGCGGAGGTGGTGGAGGTGAGCTCGCTGGAGGAGCTGGCGGCGCTGGGTGACAAGGTGAAGGGCCGCATCGTGTTCTTCAACCACACCATGTCGGAGGCGGCGGACTACGGCCGCTTCGCGGGGCTGCGAGGCCGGGGTCCGGCGGCGGCGGCGAAGCAGGGCGCGGTGGCCGCGCTGGTGCGCTCGCTGGCCACGGCGTCGCTGCGCACGCCGCACACGGGCTCCACGCGCTTCGACGAAGGCGGCCCGCGCCTGCCCGCGGCGGCGGTGTCGGTGGAGGACGCGCTCACGTTGCACCGGATGCTCCAGGGCGGAGCGGTGAAGGTGCGGCTGGTGCTGGGGTGCTCGGATCTGCCGGACGCGGACTCGTCCAACGTGGTGGCGGAGGTGCGGGGCCGCGAGAAGCCGGACGAGGTGGTGCTCCTGGGCGCGCACCTGGACTCGTGGGACGTGGGCACGGGCGCGCACGACGACGGCGCGGGCGTGGTGATGGTGATGGAGGCCGCGCGGCTCATCGCGAAGCTGCCCCAGGCGCCCCGGCGCACGGTGCGCGTGGTGCTGTTCATGAACGAGGAGAATGGGCTGCGCGGCGGCCGCGCGTACGCGGAGACGCACGCGAAGGAGCTGCCCAAGCACGTGGCCGCGATCGAAATGGACGCGGGCGGCGGGCGGCCCCTGGGCGTGAGCCTGCACGCGGGGCCGGGCGGTGAGGCGCTGATGCGTCCGTGGCTGGCGCCGTTGGAGGGACTGGGCGCCGCGCAGTTCCTGGTGGGGCACGCGACGGGCGCGGACCTGAGCCCGATGGAGCCCGCGCACGTGCCCTTCGTGGGCGTGCGGGTGGACAGCAGCCGCTACTTCGACGTGCACCACTCCATGGCGGACACGCTGGACAAGGTGGACCCCCAGGACCTGTCGCGCAGCACCGCCGCGGTGACGTGGATGGCGTACGCGCTGGCGGAGTCGCCGGGCACGCTCGTGCGTCCCACCGCGCCGGAGTCGGACACGCCGCCGCCGCCGAAGAAGTAGCGCGCATCGACGCAGGCCGCGCGAAGGGGCCGGACCCACGAGTCCGGCTTCCGCGCGGCGGGAGCGCTACGCCTCCGCGGCGGCCTTGCGTGGACTGCCTTTGCGAAGCGGCAGCTCCGGCAAGAGCAGCGTGACGAGCAGGGCCGCCAGCGCGACGAAGATGGCGAAGCGGTACACGGCCATCGTCGCGCGGGTGAAGGACTCCTTCATCGCGCGGTCCACGCGGTCCACGGTGGACAGCGCGCGGGCCTCGTCCGCGTCCACTCGCGCGCGGGCTTCGGGCCCTTCTCGCAGGGCCTGCCGCCGCTCCTCGGCGAAACCCTCTCGCAGCTTCGCCTTCACCTGCTCCGGCTGGAACCGCTGGCCCTGCGGCGCGCCTTCTCCTCCGCCCAGGCTCGCCGGCGCGGACGCGTGCAATTCCTGCCGCACGTCCGGAGGCAGCCCGCGCGTGGCCTGCTGCGTGCGCGCGTGCATCTCCCGGCCCAGCGTGCCCGCGAACACGGAGCCCAGGAGCGCCACGCCCACCGTCATGCCCAGCTGCCGGAAGAACGTCGTCGCGGATGTGGCCACGCCAATGCGCTGGGGCGGCACGGAGTTCTGCACGGCCACGGTGTAGAGCGGGATGGACGGGCCCAGGCCCAGGCCCACCAGCACCATCTTCACGGTGACCTCGGCCTGGGTGGAGTCGGGCGTCAGCGTGAAGCCCATCACCGCGAAGCCGCCCATGAGGAACAGCAGCGCCCCCACCATCAGCGCCTTGTAGCGGCCCATCCGGGACACCAGCTGCCCGGACAGGACATTGCCCGCCACCACGCCCAGCGTCAGCGGCGTCAGCGTCAGTCCGGAGTGCGTCGCGGACAGCCCCACCACGTTCACCATGAACAGCGGCAGGAAGGTGACGGACGCGAGGAACACCGCGCCAATGGTGAACACCGCCGCGTTGCCCGCGGAGAACGCGCGCAGGCGGAACAGCGACGGATCCAGGAGCGGCTCCTTCGCACGGCGCTCCCGCCACACGAAGAGCCCCAGTCCCACGGCCGACAGCGCGAACAACCCCAGGATGGGCGCGGAGCCCCACGGGAACCCGCCCGCCCTGGGCGACGCCGCGCCATGGCCCAGGCTGAGCGCGAGCAGCAGCGGCACCACGCCCACCGCCAGCGCCACCGCCCCCAACACATCCAGCTTCCCGCCGTGCACGCCCTCCGGCTTGAGCGGCGGCATGCGCAGGAAGATGAGCGCCAGCGCGAGCGCGCCCACCGGCAGGTTGATGAAGAACACCCAGTGCCAGCCCAGCGCGTCGGTGATGAAGCCGCCGGCCAGCGGGCCAATGACGCTGGACAGGCCGAACACCGCGCCGAACAGGCCCTGGTACTTGCCCCGGTCGCGCGGCGGGAACAGGTCCGCCACCACCGCCAGCGAGCCGGTGAAGAGCGCCGCGCTGCCCAGCCCCTGCACCGCGCGGCAGAGGATGAGCACGAGCGTGGAGCGGGCCGCGCCGCACAGGAAGCTGCCGGTGAGGAACACGGCGATGCCCGCCACCAGCACCGCGCGGCGGCCCAGCAGGTCGGACAGCTTGCCCCACACGGGCACCATCATCGTGGAGGCCACCAGGTACGCGGTGGTGAGCCACGGGTAGTGCTCCGGCGCGATGTGGAGATCCGCCTGGATGGTGGGCCCCGCCGTGGCCACGATGGTCTGGTCCAACGCCGCGAGCAGCAGCCCCAGCAGCGCTCCCGCCAGCGTGAAGGCCTTCTGTGAACGGCTGAACCGCTCGGAGGCCGGAGCGGCGCGGGAGTCCAGGGCGGTGTCGGCGGCGGTGTCGGCCATGGCTCGGGCACGCACTCAGGGCGCGTGCATTCGCGCGAATCTGGGGACGGCGTCGGGGGCTGGCCACGTCCGCCTGCCCGGCTGCTCTCCGTCCGGAAGGCAATGCTCCGTCGGGCAGGTGTCGGAAGCACCGTTCATCCAGCAAGGGCCTTTCGGGGAACGGAGCGCGCCGCTCTATCCTGCGCACCCCTTCATGCCGGACATCGGATGCGCTGGGGGCGTGAGCGCGTCCTGCCCAGGAGTGAACATGCGGACCCGTGGAGCGCTGGCCTGCGCCGTGGTGATGTTCCTGACGGCGGGTTGCAAGGACGACCCCAAGCCCCAGCCCGACGCGGGTGTCCCGGACGCGGGCTCTCAAGACGATGCCGGCACCGCCGGGCCCACCCTCTCCGAAACGCCACGCTGGCAGGTGGAAGGCGATGGCCTCGACGCGAAGGAGTGCTTCGGCCGAGGCGTGGCGCTGGGGGACCTCGACGGTGACGGCCGCCAGGACCTGGTGGTGACTTCACCGCCGTGCACCAGCGGCCCCACGAACCCTGGCCGCGTGATGGTGTACTCGGGGCAGGCGTCCTACTTCTCCCAGACACCCGTCACCTCCACGCTGTCGTGGGTGCATCCCAGCCCGCGCACGTCGGGCTACCAGATGACGGTGGGCACGGGCGACGTCGACGGGGACGCGTACGCGGACGTGGTGGTGAAGAGCTACTACGGCGTCAGCGTGTACAAGGGCGGGCCGGACCTGTCCCAGGTGTTCGCCCAGCCGCTGTTCCGCGTTCCGGACTCGTCGACCACGCGCTTCGCCATCGGGCGGCTGCTGGACGTGGATGGCGACGGGCTGGACGACCTCATCGTCTCCACCTTCACCGGGAGCACCACGATCTATCGCGCGACGCCCGGAGGGAAGGAGGGCCCCTTCACCAACGTGCGCGTGCTGTCCGGCTACGCGCAGCCCGCGGGAGACACGGACGGGGACGGCGCCCAGGACCTGCTCATCCCCCTGTACGACGAGGAGAACAGCCAGGGCCTCTTCCTGGGCTGCAAGGCGGACAGCTCGCGTGTCTGTGATGGACCGCTCACCACGCAGCCGGTGTGGAAGGGCACGGCGCAGAGCGTGAGAGGGATTCCGGACCTGAACGGAGACGGCCGTCCGGAGATGCTCGCGGGGCTCCGGGGCACCGTGCGCCTGCACCTGTCCGACGCCTCCGTGCAGGGCTACTCCGCCTCGCCCGTGTGGACGTTGATGGACGACCCGGCCTTCCCCAGCGTGGCCGCCCAGAGCCTCTCGGTGGGCTCCATGGCGGTGGCGAGCAAGGGCCACGACTTCGTGCTCGCCTCGCTGGGGCGCGTGTACCTCTTCCGCCCCCAGGAGAAGGTGTCCGGCCCGCTGACGCCGGTGTGGGCGTGGCCGCGCGCCAACCGCCTCCTGCCCCAGACGATGCTGGGCTTCACCGTCCCCAGCGTGGCCAGCCCCGGCGACCTGGACGGAGACGGCTTCGACGACCTGGTGGTAGGCCTGTCGCAGGAGAACGACGGCACGCGCGCCCCTGGCCGGGTGGTGGTGTTCGGTGGCGGAGTGGAGGGGCACTCGGAGGAGTCCGCGCCCCTGCTGATACCCGCGAAGATGTGCAACCTCCAACTGGACCCGGTGAACGGCAAGCCGGACCTCACGGTGGACCGGGACGTCATCGCCCGCACGCTCTACATCGAACGGCGCTCCTTCGCGGCGGACGCCTGCGAGGTGCGGGAAGGCTGCGTGCCCGCGGGCGGCGAGCGGCGCCTGCTGCGCTTCACCACCTCCATCGTGAACCTGGGCACCGCGCCCGCGGTGGTGCCCTCGCCGGAGGAGCGGCCGGACCTCTTCGTCTACGACGAGTGCCACCAGCACGACCACCTGGTGAACTTCGCCGGCTACGACCTCAAGGACGCCTCCGGCAACTCCCTGTCCGTGGGGCGCAAGCAGGGCTTCTACATGGTGGACTTCACCCAGTACTGCGCGGACGGCACCCCGTTCGCCTGGTACGACCCGGGCACGGGCATCTCGCCGGGCTGGTCGGACGTCTACACGGCGGACACCGCCTGCCAGTGGCTGGATGTCACCGACACCCCGGACGGCGACTACACCGTGCGGGTGGGCGTGGATGAGAACCACATCATCGACGAGCTCGACGCGCTCCCCAACGAGGCCACCGTCAAGGTGCGCCTGAAGGGGGACACCGTGACCGTGCTGCCCTGAAGCGAAAGGGCGGGCCGAGCGCATCGTTTCACCGCGAAGGGACTCCTGGGGATGGGGCCGGTGCAATGCCGGCCGGTTTCATTCCGGGGAGAAAGACACGATGCGGATGCGATTCGCGCGGTCCTGCGCGGTGGTGGGGCTCTTGTGCCTGCCGGGCTGCAAGGATGATCCAAAGCCCCAGCCGGATGCGGGCACTCCGGACGCGGGCCCCACCCTCTCCGAAACGCCGCGCTGGCAGGTGACCGGTGACGGCGCGAACCCCAGGGAATGCTTCGGCCGCACCGTGGCGGTGGGCGACCTCAACGGGGATGGGCGCAAGGACCTGCTGGTGACGTCCGCGCCCTGCTCGGGCACCCAGACGGACCCTGGCCGCGTGATGGTGTACGCGGGCGAGGCGCGCGACTTCTTGAAGACTCCGGTCACCACGACGCTGACGTGGGTGCACCCCAGCCCCCGCGCCTCCAGCAGCCGGATGACGGTGACCACGGGCGACATCGACGGGGACGCGTACGCGGACGTGCTCGTCGCCACCGCCTTCGGCGTCAGCGTCTTCAAGGGCGGGCCGGACCTGTCCCAGGTGCTGGCCCAGCCGGTGTTCCGTGCGCCGGACTCCGCCACCCTGCGCTTCAGCGGCGCGCGGCTGCTGGACCTGGACGGGGACGGGAAGGACGAGCTCGCCGTCTCCACGCTCGACGGGGAGCTCACCGTGTACCGGGCGACGCCGGGAGCACCGGAGGGCGCTTTCACCGCCGTGCGCAAGCTGACCGGTGTCCCCAACCCCGCGGGGGATGTCGACGGGGACGGGGTCAAGGACCTGGCCGTGACCCACGACGACTTCAAGGTGGAGCTCTTCCTGGGGTGCAAGGCGGGCAGCGCTCACGTCTGTGAAGGGCCACTCACCGCGCAGCCCGTGTGGACGGGCCAGGCCGAGCTGTTCGCCGCGCTGCCCGACTTGAATGGGGACGGCCGCGCGGAGGCGCTCCTGCTGCTGGACGGCAGCCAGCGCCTGCACCTGTCCGACGCCGCGGGCCAGGGCTATGCGCCGCAGGTCACCTGGCAGCCGATGGACGACGCGGCCTTCCCCCTCTTCGGACAGGCCTACGTCACCTTCAACAAGACCGTCGTCTCCGTGGGCTCCATGGTGGAGGGCAACACGGGCCACGACTTCGCCATCGGCGCCGTGGGCCGCGCGTACCTCTTCCGCCCCACCGCGAACGTGTCTGGCCCGCTGGAGCCGGTGTGGGCGTGGCCGCGCGCCAACCGGCTCGACCTCCGGACGTCGATGGGCACCGACTACCTGGGCATGGCCTCCGCGGGCGACCTGGACGGGGACGGGTACGACGACCTGGTGGTGGGCGTGTCCCCGGGACTCAGCGGCACGCCCGCGGGCACGCCCACGGGAGGCAGCGGCGAGTCCGCCTTGGGCCGGGTGATGGTGTTCGGCGGCGGCGCGGTGCCGGACTCGCAGGAGCCCGCGCCCGCTCTGGCTCCCACGCGGACGTGCGGCCTCCAGGTGGACCCCGTGAACGGCAAGCCGGACCTCACGGTGGACCGGGACGTCATCGCCCGCACGCTCTACATCGACCGGCGCTCCTTCACGGCGGACTCCTGCGAGGTGCGCGAGGGCTGCGTGCCCGCGGGCGGTGAGCGGCGCCTGCTGCGCTTCACCACCTCCATCATGAACATGGGCACGGGCCCGCTGGTGGTGCCCTCACCAGAGGAGCGCCCGGACCTCTTCGTCTACGACGAGTGCCACGAGCACCACCACCTGACGAACTTCGCCGGCTACGACCTGAAGGACGCGGCGGGCAACACGACGTCGGTGGGGCGCAAGCAGGGCTTCTACATGATCGACTTCACCCAGTACTGCGCGGACGGGGAGCCATACAGCTGGTACGACCCAGGCACGGGCATCTCTCCCGGCTGGTCGGACGTCTACACCGCGGACCTGCCCTGTCAGTGGCTGGACGTCACCGACACCCCGGACGGCGAGTACACCGTGCGCGTGGGCGTGGACGAGAACCACATCGTGGACGAGGCCGACGTCCTGCCCAACGAGGTCTCCGTCAAGGTGCGCTTGACCGGTGACACGGTGACCGTGCTGCCCTGAAACGGGAAAATCCCGCAGTGAAACGCCGTCCGGTGAAGGCCGCGTGCAATGGGCGGCCCTCCTGGGCGTAGAGTGCCTGACGCGGCCCGTCCGCCGGGGTCCCTCCCGGTGCGGTGGGCCGCATGGCTTCCATGCGTGAAGGGGTGGTTTCGTGAACTTCCGGGTCGACGTGTGGGAGGGCGCGCGCATCGCGCTGACCTCGCTGCGCTCCAACCGGCTGCGGACGGTGCTCACCACGGTGGGCATCGGCGTGGGCGTGTGCACCCTGCTGGCCATCGTCGGCATCATCCAGGGGTTGAACAGCTCCTTCGCGGACCAGCTCAACAAGATTGGCTCCAACACGCTGCAGGTGTCCAAGTTCCCCTGGGTGATGAACGGGGACTGGTGGGCGTACCGCAACCGCAAGACGCTCTCGCTGGACCTGGTGGAGCCCATGCGCGCCGCCTCCGAGCACGTCATCGCGGTGGCCCCCATGATGTTCGTCAACGCGGAGGTGTCCTTCCAGAGCCGGAAGCTCGCCTCCGTGCAGACCATGGGCACCAGCCCCGACTACGCGATGACGTCCTCCGTGGAGATGGGGCAGGGGCGCTTCCTCACGCAGGCGGACGTGGACAACCGCTCCCCCGTCGTGGTGATTGGCGCGGAGGTGGGCAAGGTGCTCTTCCCGGGCATCAACCCGGTGGGCCACCGCATCCTCGTGGACCGCCGCCCCTACCGCGTCGCGGGCGTCATCGTGGAGCGAGGCACGCTGCTGGGGCAGAACGTGGACCTGGTGGTGATGCTGCCGTACACCGCGTTCCAGGGGCACTTCGGCACCCTGCGTGACGTGACCCTGGTGCTCGCGGTGGACCAGCAGGAGAACGTCCCCCGAGTGCAGGACCGGCTCACGGAGACGCTGCGCCGTGAGCGCAACACCAAGCCCGGCGCGCCGGACGACTTCGCCATCAACCGGCCGGATCAGCTGGCCAACATGTACGCGCAGCTCACCGGCGCGCTCTACGGCGCGGCCACCGGCGTCGGGCTCATCACGCTGCTGGTGGGCGGCATCGGCATCATGAACATCATGCTGGTGTCCGTGCGCGAGCGGACGCGTGAGATTGGCGTGAGGCGGGCGCTGGGCGCTCGCAAGAACACCATCATCTTCCAGTTCCTCATGGAGGCGGCCAGCGTGTCCGCGGTGGGCGGCGCGATGGGCACCGCGGTGGGCATGAGCCTCGCGTGGCTGGTGAACTACCTCACGCCCCTGGCGGCGGCGGTGCAGCCCATGACGGTGGTGCTGGGCGTGGGCTTCTCCGCGGTGGTGGGCCTGCTGTTCGGCATCTGGCCGGCGGCGCGCGCCGCGAACCTGGACCCCGTGGAAGCGCTCCGCCACGACTAGGCGCGAGCGGGAGACCTGACCATGTGGATGGCTTTCTGGGACACGGTGCGGCTGGCGTTCGGCACGTTCCGCTCCAACCCCCTGCGCTCCTTCCTCACGCTGCTGGGCATCGTCATCGGCGTCACCACGGTGGTGTCCATGATGGCCCTCATCGAGGGCCTCCGGAACCAGGTGAACGAACAGATGTCGGACCTGGGCAGCGACTGCTTCCAGGTGCAGCGGCTGCCCTTCGGCCAGGGTGAGCTGTCCATCGCGGAGCTCGCGCGCCGGCCGCGCTTCACCTACGCGGACCTGGACGCCATCCGCACGCAGCCCTCCATCGCGCAGGCGGCCGGCGAGGACTCCAAGGGCGGCCAGAAGGCCTCCACCGCCGACCGCGAGTCGCGTCCCAACGTGAACGTCTGGGCCGGCACTGCGGAGTACTTCAACACCAACTCGGTGAGCCTCTCCACCGGGCGGCCCTTCACGGACGCGGAGTTCGTGGACGGCCGGCGCGTGGCGGTGATTGGCCAGGACCTGGCGGACACGCTGTGGCCCGGCCTGGACCCCCTGAACCGCGAGTTCCGCCTCCTGGGCCGCACCTTCCAGGTGGTGGGCACGCTCAAGCGCCGGGGCGGGTTCCTGGGCGGCGGCAGCCAGGACAACCAGGCCATGATTCCCCTGTCCACGTTCGCGGGCATGTTCGGCGTGCGCGACTTCCGCATCAGCATCCAGGCGCAGTCCCCGGAGGTGCTCCAGCGGGCCCAGGATGAAGTGACGCTGCTCATGCGCCGCCGCCACGGGCTCAAGCCGACCGACGCGGACGACTTCTTCCTCTACAACAATGCGAGCGCCACGCAGATGTTCAACAGCCTCTCCGCGGCGGTGTCCGCGGCCAGCTTCGGCGTGTGCATCCTGTCGCTGCTGGTGGGAGGCATCGGCATCCTGAACATCATGCTGGTCGCCGTGACGGAGCGGACGCGGGAGATTGGCATCCGCAAGGCGCTGGGGGCCAAGCGCTACCGCATCCTCGCGCAGTTCGCGCTGGAGGCGGTGGTGCTGTCGCTGGTGGGCGGCGCGGTGGGCGTGGCACTGGGCGTGGGCCTGGCGCACCTGGCGCGGTGGATGATCAACCTGCCCACGGAGGTCCCCATGTGGTCCGTGGTGGTGTCGCTGGTGATGAGCTGCGGGGTGGGGCTGGCGTTCGGCATCTACCCGGCGGCGCGCGCGGCGAAGCTGGACCCCGTGGAGGCGATGCGCTCGGAGTAGCACGCGCACTTCGCGCAGGAAGAAGGCCCCGGCCCGGCATGAAGCGGGTGGGGCCTTTTTTCATCACGGTCGTGGCCGGCCCGGGACTACGGGCAGGGGTACGTACAGGTGATCTGCCCGGAGATGGGGTTCTTGAAACACTGGGGCGTGCAGTCCTGCGCGTCGGCGGAGGACGGCGTGGCGGCGATGCCCAGGCCCATCACGGTGGCGGCGGCGGCGAGGACGAAGGCGATGCGACGGACGTGCTTGCGAGCCTGCATGGTGTCGTCTCCCTGCGATGTGTTGGCGCTGCACGGAGCACTCTAGGGACCGGGGCTGACAACGCCACTGGCGAGATTGCAGGCACGCGCGCACGCGCGGAGGGCGGGGTGCCAAGGCGCCGCACGCGGGAAGAAATTTGAAACACCGATGCGGCGAAACAATGCGTCAACGCCTGGGAGTGGGGGTGCGACTCCACTGATAGCCCACCGTCGCGCCGCTGCCGATGAGCGAGAACGCGAGGTACTGGCGCAGGAAGTCCAGCCGTTCGCTGGAGCCGGCCAGGTGGCGCAGGCCTTCATGCGCGGCGATGCCCAGGAGCATTCCCACGGTCGCGCCGCCGAGCGCGCCCAGGTACGCGTGGCCGCGATCCTGGCTGTCGCCGAAAGCGATCTCGCCCATGCCCCAGGTGCCGAGCGCCGCGATGGGAGGAGTGACGACCATCGCCGCGCCGAACGCGCCCACCTCCAGCTCCATCCACCGTCCTTGCGGATAGGAGGGATGAACGAAGAGGAAGCGTCCCGGAAGCGACGCGAGCACGGTGCCCGCGGCGGCCTCCGCGGCGGAGGCGCCCAGGCGCGTGTCACCGCCCACGCGGGTCGCGGCCCAGACGGTGCCCAGGGGCAGCAGCGTGACACCGCCATGCGCGACCCAGGTGCCGGCGGACAAAGGTGCCTCCGTGTCGGGCTCGCCATGCGGAATGAACGGACGCAGCTGGCGAGGAGGCACGGCGGGAGGCGGAGGATCCGCGTCCAGGAACGGCGCATCCAGGACGGTGGGCCTCAGCGGAGGGGGCGGAGGTTCGGGCTCGGAGGACGGAGGCCGGTCCGAGGGCGAAGCGGATGACGCGGGCGCCTCCGCTTCGCGCGGTCCATCGCGAGGCGCGAGGACGTCGCCAGCCTGTGGCGCGGGCGAGTCCGTCGTGGGCGGCTGCTCATCCCGAGGCGCGGATGAAACATCTCCCGCGGGTGGCACGTCCTGCATCCACACCGAGGCGGACGCGGCCGGTGCCCCCAGCAGGCCCATCCACAGGAGCGCTCTGTACGCGGGTGCCATCCCCTGTCGCCCCATTCCGTGTCCGTCCTCCCTGAGTGTTCGCCGTGAGCACCCAGCAGTGCGCACGCGGCGCGTCCGGCACCACCGGCCTCTCGTGCCATGGGGCTCAAGCGTCGGCGGGTGGACGGTGTTCGTGTCCATCCACACGCTTCCGCCACTCGGAGACACACTGCGGATGCGGAAGGGCGGGGGCTGCCCTAGCTTCCGGACCGTGCGGCTGGTCTGGCCCATCCTGCTCGCCCTGCTCACCGCGGGGTGTCCCTACCCGAACCACCGACAGGACCTGCGCCTGCGCGCGCTGCCGGAGGACCCGGCGGAGAGGGAGCTCGCCATCGAGCAGACGCTGGGCATCCCGATGGAGCCCGGCAACGGCGTGGAGTTGGTGCAGAACGGCCGGGTCTTCGACGTCATCGAGGAGGAGATCCGCGCCGCGCGCTCCAGCATCCACATCGCCAGCTACATCTGGCGTCCGGGCATCCCGTCGGACCGGTTGCTCATCGCGCTGCGAGAGCGGGCCCCTGGAGTGCAGTGCCGGGTCATCGTGGATCCGCTGGGCAGCGTGAACTTCGAGGTCGTGGCCCCGGTGCTCGCGGACGCGGGCTGCGACGTGCGCATCTACCGTCCCTATCAGGGCGCGGTGACGTCCCTGGACGCGGTGAGGATCCGCGCGCGCATGCACCGCAAGATGGTCATCCGCGACGGCGAGGTCGCGTTGACAGGCGGCTTCGGCATCTGGCGCAGCTGGCTGGGCAACGGCGACGCGGCGGAGACCTGGCGAGACACCAACGTGCGGGTGCGGGGCCCCGTCGTGCGAGGCATGCAGCTCGCCTTCGCGCAGAACTGGCAGGAGTCCGGCGGCGCCTTCCTGCCCCCGGAGTCCTTCCCGGAGCTCGCGCCCGCGGGCAACGCGCGGGCCCTCTTCGTCGCCAGCACCGGGCACCGCTTCCTGTCGGAAGCCACGAAGATGTGGCTGCTGTCCATCGCGTCCGCGAAGCACCGGCTGTGGATCGCCAACTCGTACTTCATCCCGTCGGAAGCCATCAGCGACATGCTCATCCTCAAGGCGCGCGAGGGCGTGGACGTGCGGGTGCTGGTGCCGGGCCGCTACCACGACGTGAGGCCCGTGCTCAACGCGCAGCGGGCGTCCTACGCGAGGCTCCTGGAGGCCGGGGTGCGCATCTACGAGTACGAGATCTCGATGATGCATTCCAAGACGCTGGTCGCGGACGACACGCTGAGCATCGTGGGCTCCACCAACCTGGATCCGCTGGCGCTCAGCCACACCGACGAGGGCTCGGTGATGGTGGAGGGCCCGGTGCTGGCGGAGGAGTTGGCGAAGTCCTTCGAGGCGGACCTCAAGCACTCGGCGGAGGTCCACTGGCACGGCTGGAAGCGGCGAGGCCTGCTTCAGAGGCTGAGCGAGCAGTTGCCGTGGTTCATCGGCGACTTCCTCTGAGCCCACCATCCGAGGCGTAGAGCCCCCGGCCGTCTGCCTGTCCGGCTGACAAGGAACATCCGGGGCGGGAAGGCTGGCGGGGCCGGGTCGCGTTGGTCTCTTCATGCCTTCGATTCGACCGTTCCGTGCCGCCCTGTTGTCGCTGACCGTGGCCCTGCCGGTGTACGCGGCCGGGCCGGCCGTGTGGGGCGAGGGGATGATGGTGAAGGTGCGGCCGGGGACCGCCGCCCGGAGCGCCACCGAGGTGCGGCTCACCGCCGCGCGCAACGAGTTCGTCTCCTTCCAGGTCGCGCTGCAAGGCGGAGACACGGGGCTGAAGGGCGTGCGCGCGAAGCTGCCCGCACTGGAGGGCCCGGGCTCCACGACGCTGACGGGGCCGGACGTGACGCTGTATCGCGAGGCGCTCGTCACGACGAAGCAGGCGTCGGTGGCGGGAGAGTCCGTGGGTGCGTGGCCGGACGGGCTGGTGCCGGACACGGACGAGATCGCCGGTGAGACGCGAAGCGCCTTCCCCTTCGACGTGCCCGCGAAGGAGGCACGGGCCATCTGGGTGGACGTGCACGTGCCGAAGGACGCGCCGCCCGGGGACTACAGGGGCACGGTGACGGTGGAGGCGGACGGAGGCTTCCAGCGGCAGGTGACGGCGAGGCTGACGGTGGTGGACGCGGCATTGCCGAGCACGTCCTCGCTGTCCTCGGCGTTCCTGCTCTGGCCGCCGCACGTGTGTCGCGCGCACACGGGCCGCGAGGACTGCACGCCGGAGGAGTTGCAGCCGCTGCTCACGCGCTATCAGCGGATGGCGTTGGAGCACCGCTTCACGCTCTCCAGTCTCTTCCCGCGCAAGCCGTGGCCGCCGGAGTGGAGCACCTTCGACGCGACGTGGGGCCCTTACTTGGACGGCACGGCGCCAACGCGGTTGCAGGGCGCGAGGATGACGAGCCTGGAGTACGTGGGTCCGCTCGACGCGGCGAACCTGAAGGACTTCACGGCACACATGAAGCAGAAGGGCTGGCTGGACCGGGCCTACGTGCAGTTGGGGGACGAGCCGCCCTACGGCACGCCCTTCGCGCAGGTACACGCGATGGGAGAGTTGGTGCGTCAGGCTGCGCCCGGGCTGCGCACGGTGCTGACGACGAACTCGCGCGAGCTGAAGGCCAACGGCCTGGAAGACGCGGTGGACACGGCGGTGCCTCTGGTGAACCACCTGGACGGCACGGACGCGAACTTCCGGGGCGACCAGCGGGGCACGTACACGAACTTCCTGGAGCGTCCGGGAACAGCGTTGTGGATGTATCAGAGCTGCATGAGCCACGGCTGTGCGTATGGGACCAACGCGCCGGAGAACAAGCCGGGCGCGGGCTGGCCGTCGTACATGCTGGACCGGTCTGCGGCGAAGGCGCGCGCGATGGAGTGGGTGACGTTCCTGGAGGGCGCGACGGGCGAGCTCTACTACCAGTCGGTGGGCATGCTCTCCACGGCATGGACGGACCAGTACCGCTTCAACGGCAACGGGGACGGGACGCTCTTCTACCCGGGTACGCCACAGGCCATCGGTGGCAAGACGGACGTGCCGGTGGCATCGCTGCGGCTCAAGCTCATCCGCCAGGGCATGCAGGATTACGAGTGGCTCAAGGCGGTGAGTGACGCGGGAGACCCGGACTTCGCGCGCAAGGTGGCCAGGGACCTGATTCCGGCCGCATCGCGAGTGACGGACGACGGCGCCGCGTTCGACGCAGCGAGGCTGAAGCTCATCCAGCGTTACGAGGAACTGACCGCGACCCAAACGCCGGACGCGGGAACGCAGCAGCCGACGGACGGAGGCACGGAGCCCATGCCGGACGAAGCCGCGGGAGGCCCCTCGCAGGGAGCGCCCGGCTCATCTTCCGATGTGACGCCGGACGCGGTCGATGACGCACAGGAGGGAGGGTGCACCACGGGCGGAGGCGGAACGGCGGCGGCCGCGGGAGGCCTGTTGTTCGCGGCCTGGGCACTCGGCGGCATGCGTCGTCGTCACGCTCGCGTGACCGTGCCCGCCCGGAGGAAATAGGCGCACGCGGAGCACGCCCCCACGTGCGCCTGCCGCAGCGCGCCAGGACGGGGCCCTCCCTGTCCGGAGGCACACGGCACGAACTTGTCCGACAGTCGGACAGGTTTTGGAGCGCCGCGTCCCGGACCCCCGGTCCTGGTAGCCAGGTCGGGCCCGTGTCGGACGGGGGAGGTACAACGCTGGCTGCCTGCCCGGAAGCGCCGCGCGGGCTCCGGGGCGTCATGCTAGAGGGCGGCGCATGAGCACGGACGTGGTGAAGCGAGCCGTCATCCGCGAGGCGCGGCCCGAGGACGACAAGGCAATTGGCGACCTGTTGGTGGAGGCCTACGTCACGCAGTACGCGAAGAAGCTGCCGGAGGTCGTCTACTCCGAGGAGCGCAAGGCGTTCCTGCGCGACGTCGCCTCCAAGCGCAAGGTGTGCACCATCATGGTGGCGGAAGTGGACGGAGAGGTCGCGGGCACGGTGGCCCTGTATCCGCCCGGCGCGCCCGGCACCGAAGCCTGGTTGCCCCGCACAGCGGACCTGCGCGCCCTGGCCACGTCGGTGCGCTACCACGGCCAGGGCTTGGCCCAGCCGCTGCTGGCGGAGGCGGAAGTCCTCGCGAAGCGCTGGGGCTTGGACGCCATCTCCCTCCACGTCCGCCAGGGTGCGTTGGGCGTCGCGCGCATGTACCAGCGCCGGGGCTACCAGCGTACGCCGGAGGGCGACATGGACCGCCGTCCGGACGTGTTCCTGGAAGCGTACCTGTTGCCCCTGAAGTAACGCATGTCAGGCGGGAACGCGTTCATCCGTGGATTGCGCATCCCGTCTGACGCCGGAGGGTCCGCGAACGCTCGCGTGACCCGGGCACCGGAAGGGATCGCGCGCCGGAGTCGTGGCGTGCGCCCTGCCCCGGAAGGGGCGCCGGTCGGTACGCCGACCCCCACCCCGGTGTTCCCATCATGATGATTCCTGTTCCCGAGCAGTCGCTCGTGCTGCTCCTGGGCCCATCCGGCTCCGGCAAGTCCACCCTCGCGAACGCGCACTTCCTCCCCGAGGACGTGCTGCCCGGCACGGGCAATGAAACGAAGCTCCACGACGAGGTGGCGCGAAGGCTCGCGAAGGGCACGCTCACCGTCATCGACGGCGTCCCGCTCAGCGCCGAGTCACGTCGTCACTACGTGACCCTGGCGCGCGAGCACCACGTCGCCCTGGTCGCGGTGGCCATGGACACGCCGGAGACGCTCTGTCTGGAGCGCAACCGCACGCGCTCCGGGTCGCACGCCAGTCCCCGAGCCCTGCGCAACCAGGTGCAGCAGCTGCAGAACGCGCTGAAGGGGCTGACGAAGGAAGGCATCCGGCACGTGCACGTGCTCACGCCGGAGACGGCGGGCGCGGTGGCCTTCGAGCACCGCCCCCTGCCGTGCCACCGCCAGGACGAGCACGGCCCCTTCGACATCATCGGAGACATCCACGGATGCTTCGACGAGCTGAAGGCCCTGCTGACAGAGCTGGGCTACACGGTCGCGCCGCGAGCGGACGGCAGCCCCGGCTTCGACGTGAGTACGCCCCACGGGCGCAAGGTCGTGTTCCTGGGCGACCTGGTGGACCGAGGGCCGGGCGTGACGGACGTGTTGCGCCTGGTGATGGGAATGGTCGAGGCGGGCACCGCGCTGTGCGCGCCGGGCAATCACGAAATCAAGTTGCTCAAGAAGCTGCGTGGCAAGGACGTGCGCGTGGCGCGCGGGCTCGCGATGACGCTGGAGCAGCTGGAACGTGAGCCGCCCGGATTCTCCCATGCGGTCGCAGACTTCATCGAAGCCCGCTCGCCACACTACGTCCTGGATGACGGTCACCTCGTGGTGGCGCACGCGGGCCTGAAGGAGTCCATGCACGGCCGGGACACCCCGGAGGTGCGCGACTTCGCCCTCTACGGAGAGACCACCGGCGAGGCGGATGCCTACGGCCTGCCGGTGCGAGCCGACTGGGCCCGGGACTACCGGGGACCGGCGACGGTCGTGTACGGCCACACCCCTGTGACGGAATCCGAATGGGTGAACAACACCCTCTGCGTGGACACGGGCTGTGTGTTCGGAGGGAAGCTGACCGCGCTGCGCTATCCGGAGCGGCAGCTCGTCTCCGTGCCCGCGCAGCGCGAGTACTGGAAGTCACGGAGCCACGCGGCTCCGTGACCCTCTGGCAAGACGTCAGGCCGCCGCCGCGGTGACGCCGCCCACGCTCCGGCGCGCCGCCTCCATGCAGTCGTCCAGGAAGCGCAGGTAGCAGTCCAGCCCGCGCGAACCGAACGCCGCCAGCCGCCGGCCTTCCTCGGGATGGGTGCTCAGCATCCCCTCCATCATCCGCTCGTTGAGCGCGGTGTGGCCCACGTCCACCTCCGCGTGCTCGCGCAGGAAGGTGAGCATGTCCAGGGTCCCCTGTCCCATCACCTCGCGCACGCGCGCCAGGATGCGAGGCACCAGCACCACCGCCAGGTAACCCACCTCGTACTCGATGGCCGCCTGCCCCAGCGGCAGGTCGCCGGTGATGGCCTCGTCATGCACCTGCCGGTACTCGCGCATCGCGGCCGTGGGCGCCTGGGCGACCAGTGCATCCGCGTCCAGCTTCTGCGAGTGGCTCGCGTTCCACTGCGCCGTCAGCACGCGAGCGTCCTGGAGGGTCATCAGGTGATGGCCGGCCTCGTGCTTCGCGTGGGTGATGAGCTGCCGGCCCACCTTCTCCTGGCCCAGCGCGATGCAGCGCTCACCGGCGCTGCGGATCCATCCGTCCACGGGCTCGGTCATGTACGCGCCCCGGGCGGACCACTCGATGAGGAAGCGCGCCATCAGGTCCGGAGTGATGTCCGGCGACAGGAGCGTGCGCACGACAGCGTCCGTCTCCAGGCGGGCGCGGGTTTCCATGGCGTGCGGCAGGTACTGCGTCTGGATGAGGCTCATGACAGCTCCTCCTGGGGGTGGGAGAGCGGACGGGGGGCCGTCTGCTCGTGGATGTGCTCCAGGAACTCGGGAGCGAGGTCGGCGGGGATGAGCCACAGGTAGGGCTTCGCGTTGGGAGCGGTGTCGTGCAGACCCGAGGCCTCCACGTCACCAGCCTCTTCAGCCAGGAAGGTGAATCCGTCGCGGCCCCGGTCCGCGAACCAGCGGCGAGCCCCATCCATCAGCGCCGGATAGGCCTGCCGTGCACGAGGCGACAGCGCGAACACCCGCACGGAGTCCAGCAGCCCGAAGGGATTGGTACCGGGCGGCCCCGACTCCAGGACGGCCACCGCCACCGGCTTCGCGCCCTCACGAGCGACCAGCAGGTGCCGCTCGCGCTCCAGGCCCACCGCCTGCCAGGCCCGAGTCACGTCCCGCAGGTCCAGCGTCTCCAGGCGCAGGTCCAACGCCTCGGCGTAGCAGGCAGGGCGGGTGAGGGCGATCCGCTCCACGAGCAGCCGCCGCTCCGCCTCCGTCGCGGGCCCCAGCTCCAGACCCGTCGACGGCGGGGCAGGGGGATGGCCACACTCGACGTCAATCATTCGCATCGGCAGCATCAGCGTCCGCCCCGTCGCCGCCATGCGGTCCGCGAAGCCCACGTGCGAGCGGTACGTGAAGGGCACGGTCGACTCGATGTACGCCGCGAACCACCGGAACCCGTTGTCCCGTTGCGCGTGCTCCACGCAGTGCACGTACAGCTCGCGCAGCATCTGGCCCTTGAGGCGCTCGAACCGCGTGGCGTCCTGGCGCCGCGCCAGCTGGTGCACCATCCACACGGAGCGGTAGGGCTTCATCACGGAGAGCGTCGCTTCCAAGCCGCGCTCGGAAGGCCACACCACCTCGGTGAGGACGGAGCCCATCGAGCCGGCCTGGCGTCCCAGCTCGATGAAGCTCCGCCGCCGCGACTCGAAGTCCTCCGCGGACCTGCCCGCCAGATTGAAGTAGCCGGAGTCGATGAACAGCCGCCACTGCTCCTCCACCCGCGCGCCATCGGTACACGTCGTCGGATGAAGGGCCCGAGCCACCAGCGCCTGCCAGCGCTCCGAGTCCTCGACAGTCAAAGGCGTCACCAGGAGCCCGCACAGGAGCTCCCCATCGGCGCGGTCCGACACATGGCGCACCTCCCCGCGCAGCGACAGGACCTCACCCGCCGCAGTGCGCAGCTCGATGGGCTGGAGCACCCGGCCCGGCGAAAGACGTTCCCCAGCGCCCATCCGCAGCGCCATTCCGTGCAGGGACACATCCACCGCGTCGCGCTCCCGGCCCAGCCACCCTGGCAGCGGCAGGCGCACGCTCAGGTCCGGAGGCGCGGGAGCACGCCGATGCGCCCGGCGGCGCACCTGGATCAACTGACGAGGCAGCGGCGTCACCCACGTCCCCTGCTCCGCCGGCTCACCGGACAGGAGCATCCGGTAGACGCAGCCATGGCCAAACACCTCCACCTCCCACGCGTCCGCGCCCGGATCCACCGTCAGCCCGGACCAGTGGAGGACTCCGCCTTCCAGCTCCAGCGTCTCCAGCCGCAGCGGCGACGCCATGTCTCCCCGTCGCAGCAGGGCGGACGAGCCCATCGCGGCGGCGGTGGCGAGGATGATGCGGATGCGCTCGGAGTCGGTGACGTCCCACCGGATCCCCCATTCCAGGACCGGTGCCTCGGACAACGGACGCAGCTGTGCGCGAGCGAAAGGCGCTCCCACGGTGGACTCTCCAGATGAGTGACGTCGGGGGGCGCGCGAATCCTCCGGGGCTCCCGTGGATCCGCGCTTGAACGGGATACGCAACCGGACCTTGGGTCTGGTCGTTCAATCCCGCCGGAAGCCCTCCTCATCCGAAGGTCACGGGTGGGTCACTTCGATGGAGCCGGCCCCGGCGCGCTCCCGGCGGTCGTCGGCGTGCCGCCCGTGAGACGGAAGATCCGGTGAGGAGAAAGGATGAACTTCCGCTCCGGGCCCTGCGTCTTCAGGGTCCACGCCGCACGCCGGGGAGGGGTGTTCAGCAGCCGCGCCAGCACGGCCCGCGCGGGCTCCCGGGTCACGGCTTCCAGGGTGACCCGGCTCTCCAACGGAAGCCCGGCCGTGCTCCCCAGCTCGACCTGCGTCCCGCTCTGCTTCGAGACCTCCGCGCAGAGGAGCCGGAGGATCTCTCCCAGGGAGCGCTCCTGGCGGGGCAGGGTGAGGGGCGTCTCCAGTGGAGAGCCCTGCTCGGGCGTGACGTGCCAGAGTCCTCCCGCCTGCACCAACCGGAAGCGCGGGGCCTCCTTCCCGGCCTGCTGCGCGAGCAGCCGCGTGAGGACCTCCTCCTGGAGTTTGGCATCCGTCCGGGTGGCGTCCGTGACGGCATAGGTCAGGGTGATGGAGCCCTTCGGCGCGGGCCTGTCGGGCGGCTCCTCATAGGTGATGCCCCACCCCTCGCGGGTCTCCAACTGCTTCACCGCGGCGGCGAGCGGCTGGGGCACGTCCTGGACGGTGAGCTGGACCTCCTCGCTCCAGGCAGTCCTTCCAGCAATGCAGACAGACAGCAGCATGGCGGCGCGAATCCCAGACTTCATCATGGACAGGGGCATGGCCTGACTCCTTTTGGGTGAAAGATTAGCAATCGCTATGCCGTCTGGAACCCACTGGGATTCCTCGCGGATGGGGTGCCTCCCCGCCTGGGACCGCGACAGTTTGTCAGGGTGCGCCCCAGAAGCCTGTCAGATGTGCCCCCAGGCGCCGCGCCGGCTCCCGGAATGCCTTTCCGGCCTCAATCGAAAATCCATACGCAGATGGTAAATTCAGGAAAGATATTGAAAAGCTTTGAGCCCATTTGGTGGAGGTTGGGAATCACTGACAAGTGGGAGGGATTGCCAATGAAGCGGTTGCTGACCGTCGTTGCCTCGATGTGCATGCTGCTGGGTTCCACGACTGTCCTCGCGGAGGGGCCGGAGTCCGGGAGTGGGACGTCGTCGCGGAAGGAGGGGATGGCGGCGCGTGCCCAGGCGCTGCTCGCTCGCATCCAGGCGGAGGGGCTCGTCTCCGTGACCCTGAGGGCCCAGGACCCCGTGGACGTAGGGTTGTTGCGGCTGGTGTCCCAGTTCGATGGGACGCTTCCGGGCACGGCGGAGGCCCGGGCGCTGCTCGCGCTCCGTCCCGTGACGGCCCGTCCGTTGTCCATCCTGGCTGGGGGGACGCCGTCCTCGTCCGGGGCGTTGCTGGAGGACATCTATACGGTGACGGTGCGCAACCTCACCTCGGCGGACTGGTTCGACATCGTCGTCTTCTACAAGCGGGTCGGCCTGTCGGGCGTCGTCTACCTGGAGGCCTTCGATGTGCAGCCGAACGCCGCGCCGGTCTTCCAGATGGGGGTCTGCTCCCAGATGGAGAGCTACGTGGTGGGCTTCTTCATCGGGGATGACCTGGTGGCGCAGATCCCCTCCTCGGGCAACATGACGCCGACGCTGGCGAGCATCTACAACCCGTCGGACATCGAGCCCTGCGCGGACTCGTGGTCCATCGCGGACTGAGGCCGCGGGCCCTGGATGGGTGATGGGCGGCGGCACGCGCTACACAGGTGCCGCCGCGCTTCCCGGGCAAAGGGAGTGCGTCCACCGGACACTCCCCCCCTCACGCCAAGGCACTGAAGCCAAGAAACCTCCTGGGTTTCATGTGACAGAAGAGTGCCCCCACGGTGGGAAACGTGCGGATGCCCCGGGTCGGGCTTACCTTGCGGGACCCATGTCCCTCCGCAAGGACTTCATCGAGCGCGCCGCCGAGCAGTTCGCCGCCGCCATCGCCAGCATCCTCAAGGCCCGGAAGGAGAAGCGGTATGGGGACGCACGCAACCACATCCGCGACACCGCCCTCACCGTGCTGGGCATGGAGTACGGCGCGCTCATCCTCGCGGACGCCGAGTCCACCTCGCGCCTGCTCGGCACCGCCTCGCGCGCGCGCATGCTCGCGAAGCTGGTGCGCGAGGACGGCGAGTTGATGCGCGAGCAGGGAGACCCCCTCACCGCCGACTCGCGCTTCCTGCTGTCGCTGGAGCTGTACCTGGAGGCCATCTCGCTCGGCCTCAACCCGGACACCGAGGACGCCACCGCCATCGCGGAGCTGCGCACCCTCACGGACACCTCCGCGCTGTCGGAGCGGCACCAGCGGATGCTCTCCCAGGCCTGACGAGGCGCGGCGCGCACGTTCGCGCACCCGTGCATCGGTCGGGTTTGCGACAGAGCAACATGGGGAGATCCATTGCTTCCGATCAAGCAATGACACGGTGACGCGCCCCGCCTTGCCCTGGCTTCCGGCTTTGCGTCTATCCTTGCCGCCCATTTGTCACGCAACACCGGGGGGGTGCGCGTGTCCTTTGTTCGGTTACCCGAGAGCGTGGTCTCTTGTCGCAACCTCGTGGGCGGAGAGTGGGTCTCTCCGTCCGGAGCGTCCGCGCAGGATGTTCGCAGTCCCTATACCGGCGCGCTCATCGGCCGGGTGCCGCTGACGACCGCCTCGGGTGTTGCCCAGGCCGTGGAGGCCGCGAAGGCCGCCGCGCAAGGCTGGCGCGTCACCCCGCTGCGCGAGCGCACCCAATTCCTGCAACGCTTCCGCACGCTACTGGAGACGCACGTGGAAAGGCTCGCGCACTTGGCCGCGAGCGAATCCGGCAAGACGGTGGCGGAGGGCCGCGCGGGCCTGCTCAAGGGCATGGAGGTCTGTGATTTCGCCCTGTCGCTCCAGAACCTGGACAGCGGCGCGCACCTGGAGGTGAGCCGAGGCGTCACCTGCGAATACCGCCGCGAGCCCCTGGGCGTCGTCGCCGGCATCACGCCGTTCAACTTCCCAGCGATGGTGCCCCTGTGGCTGTTCCCCATCGCCGTCACGGTGGGCAACGCCTTCATCCTCAAGCCGTCGGAGAAGGTGCCGCTCACCGCGACCGCCATGGGTGAGCTGATGGTGGAGGCCGGCTATCCGCCGGGCGTCTTCTCCGTGGTGCACGGCGCGAAGCCCGCGGTGGACGCGCTGCTGGAGCACCCGGATGTGAAGGCCCTGGCCTTCGTGGGCTCGTCCCCGGTCGCGCGGCACGTCTACGTGGAGGGCAGCCGCCACGGCAAGCGCGTGCTGGCGCTGGGCGGCGCGAAGAACCACCTCATCGTCGTGCCGGACGCGGACCCGGAGCTCACGCCGCAGGCGGTGGTGGACTCGTTCACCGGCTGCGCGGGCCAGCGCTGCATGGCGGCCAGCGTGATGCTCGCGGTGGGGGACGTGCAGCCGCTGGTGGACGACATCCTCCGGCGAGCCTCGCGTCTGGAGGTCGGCCCGGGCATGGGAGCGGTCATCGACCGGGGCGCGGTGGATCGGCTGGAGACGGCCATCGCCAAGGCCCAGGCGGACGGGGCGCGAGTGCTCCTGGACGGGCGAGGCAAGCGGCCCGCGGGTGAGGCCTACGCGAACGGCCACTGGCTGGGGCCCACGGTGTTGGACAACGTGCGCCCGGACATGGAGGCCGCGCGGCGTGAGCTGTTCGGCCCGGTGCTGTCCATCGTGAGGGTGCCCACGTTGTCAGCGGCGCTCGCGGTGGAGAACGCGTCGCCCTATGGCAACGCGGCGTCCATCTTCACCACCAACGGCGCGGTGGCGCAGTCGGTGGTGGAGGGCGCCAGGGCCGGCATGGTGGGCGTGAACGTGGGCGTGCCGGTACCGCGCGAGCCCTTCTCCTTCGGAGGCACGGGCGAGTCGAAGTTCGGCCACGGGGACATCACGGGACCGTCGAGCCTCGACTTCTGGAGCCAGCTCAAGAAGGTGACGCGCAAGTGGTCCGCGCGCACCGACGGCTCGTGGATGAGCTGACGCCGAGCGTCGGCGTCTTTCCATTCCCAGACATCATTCCTCTCCCGCGCCCCCCAAGGAGGGTGCACCCATGGCTGACAAGAAGCCCGTCAATCACATCCGTCTTACGTCCCATCCCGACGGGCAGGCGCCCGGAGTCCCCCTGCGCTGGGGCGAGTCGGAGCCGCTGCGCCGGGGCCCGGTGGTGGCCACGCTCTCCGACCCCGCGAGCCGAAACGTCATCGGCACGCACTCGGGTGCGTACTCCATCTACCGGGCGCTGGCGGTATCCGCGGGCAAGCTGCCGCAGGACCACAAGGCGGACCTGACCAACACCTCGCCGGCGGCGCAGGTGGGCCCGCATCCGGGGTGGAGCGACCCCAAGCGCATCGTGTCGCTGGACCCCTGGGGCGCGGTGGCATCGCAGGTGTTCCGGGCCTACGCCGAGCAGGGCGTGGACTACCGGCCCACCATCGCCGTCACCCGGGCCCACATCAACATGCCGGAGGTGCGCGAGGCCATGGCCGCCGGGCGCCTCAAGGTGGACGGCGACCTCGTCGCTGCCAACGGTGACGTGAAGGTCGTGAAGGCCGCGGTGGAGCCCGTCTGGTACCTGCCCGGCATCGCCGAACGCTTCGGTCTCACGGAGGGCGCGCTGCGCCGAGGCCTCTTCGAGCACACCGGAGGCATGTACCCGGAGCTCATCACCCGCCCGGACCTGCACGTCTTCCTGCCGCCCATCGGCGGTCTATCGCTGTATGTGTTTGGAGACATCACCTCGCTCGCGGACCGGAACGTGCCGCTGGCGGCGCGGGTGCATGACGAGTGCAACGGCTCGGACGTCTTCGGCAGCGACATCTGCACCTGCCGGCCCTACCTGGTGCACGGCATCGAGGAGTGCGTGCGGATGGCGCAGCAGGGCGGGGTGGGGCTCATCGTCTACCACCGCAAGGAGGGCCGCGCGCTGGGCGAGGTGACCAAGTTCCTCGTCTACAACGCACGCAAGCGCCAGGAGGGCGGAGACTCCGCGGCCACGTACTTCCACCGCACGGAGTGCGTGGCGGGCGTGCAGGACATGCGCTTCCAGGAGCTGATGCCGGACGTGCTGCACTGGCTGGGCATCACGCGCATCCACCGCTTCATCTCCATGAGCGACATGAAGCACGACGCCATCGTGCGCTCGGGCATCGAGATTCTCGAGCGGGTACCCATCCCAGATGGACTCATCCCCGCCGACGCGAAGGTGGAGATGGAGGCGAAGAAGGCCGCGGGCTACTTCACGCGAGGGCCGGTGGCGGACGCGGGGGAGCTGGCGCAGGTGAAGGGACGGGACCTCGATGCTTGACGCGATCCGGGTGCAGGAGGTGTCCCCGACGGTGGCGTGGCTGCGCAGCCCGGCGGCCATCCGCGAGCGCTGTCACCAGGTGTTGGACCTGGGGCTCGCCGGCCGGCTGGAGTACTTCCGGGTGGAGCCGTCCCGGTTGCCCACGGTGGTGGACCGGGTGCTGGCGGTGACGCACGAGGCGTACCCCCGGCTGGACATCCCGGTGCACAGCCGCTGGAGGCACTTCGACGCGGGAGGAGTGCCCAGGCTCGCGCAACTGGAGGCGAAGCTGGCCCCGCTGCCGCCGGAGGAACGAGCCAGGGCGAAGGTGGACCTGGGCGTGGTGAGCGTGCTGCTGGACGCGGGCAGCGGACCCGCGTGGCGCTACCAGGAACCCGGAGGCGCGTCCTACGTGCGCTCGGAGGGACTGGCGGTGGCGTCGCTGCGCATGTTCATGGCGGGCGGCTTCTCGTCGGATCCGGACCGGCCGCTGCGAGCGGACGCGGAGGCCCTGGGCCGCATGACGCGCGAGCAATTGGAGCGAGGCTTCCAGGTGTCGGAGTCCAATCCGCTCCTGGGAGTGGAAGGCCGCTTGCACCTCATGCAGGCGCTGTCGCGAGTGCTGCCCAGGCCGGGGTCGCTGTTCGACATGCTGGCCGCGCATCGCCGCAGCGTGCGAGCGGCGGAGGTGCTGGGCACGCTGCTGGAGGTGCTGGGCCCCATCTGGCCGGGTCGCACGACGGTGGACGGAGTGAACCTGGGGGACGTGTGGCCGCATCCGGCGCTCGGGCCGCCAGGAAGCGCGGACGCGCTGGTGCCCTTCCACAAGTTGTCCCAGTGGCTGGCGTACTCGCTGGTGGAGCCGCTGGCGGAAGCAGGCGTGACGGTGACGGAGCTGGACGCGCTCACCGGCCTGCCGGAGTACCGCAACGGAGGCCTCTTCGTGGACCTGGGTGTGCTGGTGCCGCAGGACCCGCGCCTGACGACGGAGGTCTACGGCCCGGGTGACCCGCCCATCGTGGAGTGGAGGGCGCTGACGGTGGCGCTGCTGGACCGGGTGGCCGCGCTGGTGCGAGGGCGTCTGGAATTGAGCGCGGAGGAGTTGCCTCTGGCCAAGGTGCTCCAGGGCGGCACCTGGACGGCGGGGCGCCGGGTGGCGGCGGAGCTGCGCCCGGGAGGCGTGCCGCCCATCCGCATCCGCAGTGACGGCACGGTGTTCTGAAACCCATACAAGGACGGCGACACATGGACTTCCCGAACTGCACGGTGGTGGATCACCCGCTGGTGAAGCACAAGCTGACGGTGATGCGCAGGACGGATACGAGCACGGCGTCCTTCCGGGCGCTGCTGGAGGAGATCTCCCTCATGCTCGGGTACGAGGCGCTGCGAGACCTGAAGCTGCGCGAGGAGGAGATTGAAACGCCCATGGCGCGCACCACGGGCTGGGCGCTGGACGGCAAGAAGCTGGTGCTGGTGCCCATCCTGAGAGCGGGGCAGGGCATCCTGGACGGCCTGCTCCAACTGGTCCCCTCCGCGCGAGTAGGCCACATCGGCCTGTACCGCGACCCGGAGTCCCTGAGCGCGGTGGAGTACTACTACCGTGTGCCCGCCAACCTGGAGGACCGCGACGTCATCGTCTGCGACCCGATGCTCGCGACAGGCAACTCCGCGGTGGCGGCGCTCCAGCGAGTGAAGCGAAGCCGCCCGGGCTCATTGCGTTTCGTGTGTCTGCTCGCGTGTCCGGAGGGCCTGACGAACCTGCGCGAGCACCACCCCGACGTGCGAGTCTTCACCGCCGCCATCGACGAGAAGCTGGACTCGCACGGCTACATCCTGCCCGGCCTGGGCGACGCGGGAGACCGCCTCTTCGGCACGAAGTCGGTGGACTGACTAGTCGCGATTTGCTGGATTGACGGTGAGGCATGAATCCTTCATGTCTCACCGCATGAAGACATCCCGTTTCGCGTCCGCGTTGATGGCATTGGGGTTCCTCGCCTGTGGTGGAGAGCTGGATGAGGTAGCTGTCCCCGGCGTCCAGACCCAGGAGCTCATCGGCGGAAGCCTCGCTGCCCGGTACGAGCTGCCCCACCAGGTGCGCCTCCACGTGACGGGCGCATTCACCTGCGGAGGCACGCTCCTCCGGGCCGGCTGGGTGGTGACGGCCGCCCACTGCGTCGAGGGCGTCACCCCCGCCTCCATGCGCATCTACGCGGGAGACCTGCGGCTGGGCTCGGTGGAGGCGGACGAGCAGTACCGAGCGGTGTCGCGCAAGGTGATGCACCCGTCCTACGACGGGTCGGTCCACGACGTCGCGCTCCTCCAACTCGCCCAGCCCTTCAATCTCTCACCGGCGGTGCGGACGCTGACGCTGCCGGATGCGCCCGCGCCCCTGGGTGCGCCGTACGTCGCGAGCGGCTGGGGCCGCACCCAGACCGCGCCCACCTCCGATGCGCTCAAGCGAGTGAGCCTGAGCATCACCTCCACGGCCACCTGCCGAGACATGGTGGGAAGCGACTACGTCAACGGCGCGGTGCTGTGCACGGCGCCGAGCGCCACCGCCAACGTCTGCACGAAGGATGACGGCGGACCCCTGGCCTTCAACGGGAAGTTGTATGGGATTGTGAGCGGGTTCGGCTCCAACCAGTGCAACACGTTCTCCCTGTTCACCAACGTGGCCACGTACACGCCATGGATCCGCTCCGTCATCAACGGGACGTGATGCACCGAGCCACGACGGTTTCACGCCTTGGCTCTTGAGAACTGGGAAAGACGGATTTAAACGTTGAACGGTCTAAACGTTTTTGTCCATTTCCCGGGAGTCCAGGCATGCGCGCGTCGTGGCGGTCCACCCTGATGGCGGTGATGTTGGGCGCGGTCTTCGCGGAAGGAGTGGAGGCGGCGGAGCCCGGCACGCAGCATTGGACGGAGAATCTTTCCGCCGGAGCAGGCACGTCGGAGCTCGTGGGCACGCGAGACGGGCTGCTCTACGAACCCAACGCCGTGATGCGCCGTCCCGAGGGCCTGAGCCGGCTCACGGGCCTCTTCGAGTTCCCGGCGCGCACGCTCGAGCAGCCCGTGGACACCTTCCGTCCCCAGGTCCAGGCGTCGGTAGGCCTGGGGCAGGGCGTCGAAGTGGACGTGCGAGTGAGAACCCCCGGAGGAGCCTGGAGCGAATGGCGCACCGCCACGGGAGACGAAGCCGTGCGCCTGCCCCGCTCGGGCACGGAGGTGCAGGTGCGCCTCGCGCTCATCGCGGACGAGCGAGGCCGCGGGCCGGTGGTCCAGGAGGTGGGCCTGGAGGGCTGGCGCGAAGGAGGCACGGATGAGGGGCTACAGACGCTCGCGCCGCTGACCTACCGCGTCTACGCCACCCGCGAGGGCCTGGTGGGCGGCACGACGGCGAACGGCCACGTCATCAAGACCAACGACCGCTTCGTGGCGCTGCCGTCGCGGCGAGGGCTCGCGTCGAACGGAGGCTCCGAATACCAGGTGCGCGTCTGTTATTCGAAGACGGCGAAGTGCGCGACGACGTCCGTCTGGGACGTGGGCCCGTGGAACACGAAGGACGACTACTGGAACCCGTCCAGCGTGCGCGAGATGTGGAAGACGCTGCCGCAGGGCAAGCCGGAGGCGCAGGCGGCATACCAGGACAACTTCAACGGCGGGTTGGACCAGTTCGGTCGCCGGCCGGCGAACCCCGCGGGCATCGACCTCGCGGACGGGACGTTCTGGTTGGACCTGGGGATGTCGAACAACGACTGGGTGGACGTGACGTACCTGTGGACGTCCGGCGGAGGTTCGTCGACGGGGCTGGTCATCGACAGCAACAACGCGAACAACGACCAGTCCAAGGGCTACATCCAGCTCACGGGCACCAGCTGGGCGTCCTCCACGAACGTGGCGGGCTACTACGGCACCAGCTACCTGGTGTCCCCGGGAGCAGCGGTGTCGGAGCCTGCGACGTTCTGGTTCTACATGGCCGCGGCGGGAACGAAGACGGTGGACGCGTGGTGGACGGCGGCGAGCGACCGCTCCACGGTCGCGCCCTTCATCGTCACGAACGCATCCGGCACGCAGCTGGCGAACGTGAAGGTGAACCAGACGGTCAACGGCGCAAGGTGGAACACGCTCGGCACGTGGAGCTTCCCGGCGGGGTGGAACAAGGTCCAGCTGAGCCGGTGGGTGACGGCGGGGACCTACGTGGTCGCGGACGCCATCCAGGTCCGTTAGGCCTCATGGACGCACGGGTTGTCCGGGCGGTAGAACGGTGCCCCATCTCCGAGGAAGTCATCCATGGCGTCGTTGCGCACCGTGCTCCCGCCTCCCGTGGAGGAGCCACAGCTCTACACCGACCTTGCCGGCTGGTGGCCGTTGTTCTCGCCACCGGAGGAGTATGGCGAGGAGGCGGAGGACCTGCTCCCCATGTTGCATCCGGAGGAGGGCCCGGCGCGCACGATGCTGGAGTTGGGGTCGGGCGGAGGAAGCCTGGCCTTCCACATGAAGAAGCACTTCACGCTGACGCTGACGGACCGCTCGGCGGAGATGGTGGCGGTGAGCCGCAAGGTGAATCCGGAGTGCGAGCACCGCGTGGGGGACATGCGCTCGCTGCGGCTGGGACGCACGTTCGACCGGGTGATGGTGCACGACGCCATCATGTACGCGGTGGATCGCGAGGACGCGCGAGCCACGGTCCATACGGCTGCTGCGCACTGCCGCCCGGGAGGCCGGGTGGTGCTGTTGCCGGACTGCGTGCGTGAGACCTTCGAACCCCTCACCGAGTCCGGAGGCCACGACGGGCCGGACGGGCGAGGAATGCGCTATCTCATGTGGACCTGGGATCCGGATCCGGACGACGAGACCTTCGAGACCGCGTTCGCCTATCTGCTGCGCGAAGCGGACGGAACGGTGAGCATGTCGCAGGAGCGCCACCGCTTCGGTCTGTTCCGGCGTGAAGACTGGCTCGAATGGATGCGAGAGGCCGGCTGTCCCGCGACGACACGCAGGGACCCCTGGAACCGGGAAGTCTTCATCGGGGTGCGGGAGCAGGACTGATGCGAGGGTGGGGGGCCTTGCTGGTGTTCATCCCGCTGTGGGGGATGGCCGCGCCCGCGCGAGTGGAGCTCGTCTTTGGCGGAGACGTGATTCCGCACGGCGAGGTGAAGTCGGTGGCGAAGGCCCACGCGGGCAGTGGAAACCACGAAGGTTGGGACCACGTCTTCGGCCCACTGTCGGACGTGCTGCGAACAGCGGACGTGGGCGTGGTGAACCTGGAGACGCCGGTCACGGCCAACACCAAGGCCTTCACGAAGGAGCTGGTCTTCAACGCGCCCCCATCCATGGTGCAGGCCCTGGTGAACGCCGGAGTGAAGGTGGTGTCCACGGGCAACAACCACGCAAGGGATCAGCATGTGGAAGGCCTGGTGGAGACGCTGCGACACCTGGACGCAGCGGGACTGCGCCACACGGGAACGGGGACGACAAGAGACGCGGCCTGGGAGCCGGTGTTCATGGAGGTGCGAGGCCTCAAGCTGGGCTTCCTCTCCTTCACGAGGAGCCTGAACGGCTTCAGCAACCCGAAGGAATCGGACGCGCCGCACGTGGCGCTGTTGCCCTACCCGGAGCACGCCTCGAGAAGGGGGCTGAAACCGGAGGAAGCACTGGAGCGGGTGCGAGCAGCGGCAGCGAAGTGTGACGCGCTCTTCGTGATGGGGCACTGGGGGCGCGAGTACACGGACACGCCGCACCCGTTGGACAGGGCCCTTGGGCAGTCCTTCCTGGAAGCAGGAGCCTTCGCGGTCATCGGCCACCATCCGCACGTGTTGCAGCCATTGGAGGCGTACACGACGAAGTCCGGGCGCCGGGGTTTCATCGCCTACTCATTGGGCAACCTGGTGGCGAACCAGGCGCGCTTCTACCGTCACGTGAAGGGGCAGCTGGGCAAGGACGGAGACAAGAGAGACACACTGCTCCTGCGAGTCGGAGTGACCAGGGCGGAGCCCGGAGCCCCGGTGTCCCTGGCGGATGTTTCAGTGTTGCCGGTCTGGATTGAAAACAACGCCCAGGGCCGCAAGGCGAAAGCGAAGCGGAACATCCAACCGGTACTCATCGACCGCGAGATTGAAGAGGTATCACGAAGGTTGGCCGCACTGACCCAGCGCACCGCGACGCCCGACAAGACAGCCCGAGCCGAGAAGGCCGCCCTGGAGCAGCGCCTGGCAAGCGCCCGATACCGCCGCGAACGCATCCTGAGGATGCTGCCCGCGGAGTTCCGGGTAGCCACCCCGGAGCTGAGGCGGAGGGACGACAGAGCCGTGGGGCTGGCGGCTCAGACCGTGCCCTGAACCTCAGGTAGGAGGACGTGCGACGGCGGAGTGTCGTGGAGTCCATGGTTTCCGGTCCGCCGCCCTGTTACCCCTGAGGGGCGCTTGGACTCGCGTCCTGGCGTACACCCCACCCCAGGTCACACTCCATGATTCCTCTTCTTCGCACCGCTGCGGCCATCGCGCTGCTGGGCCTCGCCATGCCCGCGCTCGCCGAGGACCCGCATCCAGCCCACCCCGCCGTGAAGCCCGAAGCGCCGCCGGTCACCTTCCACCGGCTGGAGCAGGGCAACCTGCGCTTCACCAAGGGCGTGGCACGCCACCCCGCGCAGACCCTCGCGGTGCGCCACGCGCTGGCCAACGAGCAGCACCCGCACGCCATCGTCGTCACCTGCAGCGACTCGCGAGTGCCCCCGGAGCTCGTCTTCGACCAGGGCCTGGGTGAGCTCTTCGTCGTGCGCGAGGCCGGCAACGAGCTGGAGCCCCTCGTCGTCGCCAGCATCGAGTACGGCGTCGCCAACCTGGGCGTGCGCCTCATCGTCATCATGGGCCACGAGTCCTGCGGCGCCGTGAAGGCGGGTCTCGCCATTCCGGACGGCCAGAGCACCGGCTCGCCCAACCTCGACGCGCTCGTCTCCGCCGTGAAGAGCAACCTCATCGACGCCCACCTCACGGACGCGGACAAGCACGACCCCAAGGTGGTGAAGGCCTCGCACGCGAACGTGGACGCCGTCACCCGCCAGCTCACCGAGCGCTCCCAGCTCCTCAAGGCCAAGGTCGACGCGGGCGAGCTCGCGGTCGTCTCCGCCATCTACTCGCTGGACACCGGGCACGTGGAGTTCTGGCACACGGAGGGGCTCGTCCCCTCCAAGTAGCGACCGTCAGCGAGGCGCCTCGGATTCCTTCCGGGGCGCCGCGTGCAGGTCGCGCAACGCGACGATACGGTCCAGCAGAGGCCCGCCCAGCTTCTTCCGGGCGATGCGCTGCGACGGATAGATGCCCCGGTGGCCCGTGAGCAGGTACGCCACCGTGGCGACGATGGCCACGTGAGGCAGCACGGAGGCGCCCACCAGCTCCACCGCCATCAGCGACAGCGCAAGCGGCGTATTGGCGGCCGCCGCGAACAGCGCCGCCATGCCCACCGCCGCGCCCAGGTCCACGGGAAGTCCCAACAGCCGAGCGAGGACATTGCCCAGCGCCGCGCCAATGAAGAACAGCGGAGTCACCTCCCCGCCCAGGAAACCCGCGCCCAGCGTCACCACCGTGAACACGAGCTTCCAGGCGAACGTCCCCCAAGGCAGCGACACATCCTCGAACGCGCGAAGGATGCCGGGCACGCCCAGGCCCAGGTAGTCGCTGGTGCCCGCGAGCTTCCAGAGCCCCACCACCCCCAGGCCGCCCAGGGCCATGCGCACGGGAAGCCACGGCACACGGCGCTCCAGGACCCGCTTCAATCCATGCGTGCCCTCGATGAAGGCCACCGCCACGCCCGCGATGCCCACCGCGAACACCAGCCACTTGCCCAGCACGGGCAACGTCAGCGCCAGCGCCTGAGGCACCGGGTACGCGGTGTGATGGATGCCCAGCCCTCGAGTCACCAGGTCGCCCACGACGGCGGCCGTGAGAGCGGGCAGGAGCGCCTCGTAGCCCAGCCGGCCCACGCACACGACCTCCAGTCCGAACACCGTGCCCGCCAGCGGAGTGCCGAACACCGAACCGAAGCCGCCCGCGATGCCCGCCGCCAGCAGCTCGCGCCGGGTCTCCGGAGCCACGCGGAAGCGCCAGGCAATCTGGTCCGCCAGGCTCGCCCCCATCTGCACGGCGGTGCCCTCGCGTCCCGCACTCCCGCCGAACAGGTGCGTGAGCACCGTGCCCAGCAGCACCATGGGCGCCATGCGCAGGGGAATCACCGCGTCGCCCGCGTGCACCGTGTCCAGCACCAGGTTGTTGCCGCCCCGGATGGACGCGCCCCACCGGCCGTACACCGAGCCCAGGACGAGTCCCGCCACGGGCAGCGCGTACACCAGCGACTCATGCGCCAGCCGGAACTCCGTGGCCTCCTCGAGCAGCGCCAGGAACACCGCGGACGCCACGCCGCACACTCCCCCCACGATGGCGCCCAACAGCAGCCACTGGCCCAGTGCTCGGGCGCTCCCGGAGATGTTCATGGCCGCACTCCAGTCGTGAAACAACGCGTCAACCGGAAGCGCCGCGTCAGAGAAGGGCGCGCGACAGCACCACTCTGACGCATCGTGGCGGAATTCATGTTCAACATGGAATACATAGTGCGGAGTTAATTCCGGTCTGCGGAGTGATTCCTGAATCAAAGCCGTGTACCGTGCGCGGCCTCTCCCCATTGCCGGGGCGGGAACCCCCTACCTCTTCAGGAGCCGGTATGTCCGTTCGTCGCAGCGGGCTGTCCCTCGCCGCCGTCCTCGCCGCCACCACCCTCAGTGGCACCGCGCTGGCCAGCACCATCAACCAGAACACGTCGTGGACCATCAACCGCTCGGCGTCGCAGACGTACCGGGTGGTGGCCTACGGCGACTCCATCTTCGCCGGCTATAACGGCGGAATCTCCAGCGTGGGGCGTCGTGCGGCCCCGGTGGTGGAGGGTGAGTACGCGGCGAAGAAGTGGGGCGCCAACGTGGAGGTCATCCGCCGCACGAAGTCCGGCGCGAAGGCGGACGACATCTACAACAACAAGATCGTCTCCGAGCGCTCCTACATGCAGGACGCCAAGACGCGCGTCGTGATGTTCGAGATGTGCGGCAACGACTACCTGCAGGCCCGCAGCGCGTTCACCGACCAGACCGGCACCTGTAACTACAGCGGCCTGCAGAACGCGCTGGCGACCTGCACCACGTACATGGAACGTGGCATGCAGACCATCAACCAGTACGCGACCACCGCCAAGGTGAAGGTCATCTCCAACATCTATTACCCCGGCTACGACGCGGACAACGTGCTGACGGCCTGCACGGACGCGACGACGGGCCAGAAGGTGAACAAGCAGCAGTACTTCCTGCCGCTGCTGGCGCGCAGCAACTGGCGCGCCTGCAACCTGGCGGCGAAGTACGGCTTCAAGTGCTCGGACGCCTTCGCGGAGATGATGGCGTCGGACTACGACCGCAACGGCGACGGCCAGATTGACTCCGAGGCCATCGCGTACCGCGCCGGCGAGACCGAGGACGCCTACGTGCAGCGCATCAGCGTCACCCTGCGCAGCACCCTGCGCGACGCGAACGGCCACCTGGCGAACAGCAGCACCAGCTACGACTACATCCAGTCGGACAACACGCACCCCACGTACACGGGCTCCACCATCAGCGTGAACATCTTCTCCGGCTCCGGTTCCGGCTCCGGAGCGCCGTCCTACACGGACGCCCAGGTCGTCAACGGCAAGAACCCGGACTGGAACAAGTTCGGCCACGAGCGCATGGGCTGGAGCATCTCCACGTTCGACCCCGCGACGCCGTGAGCTGAGGCGGCATCCGTAGGGAGAAAGGGCCTCCGACCTGTCACCGGGTCGGGGGCCTTGTCGTGTCCGTACCGACGGAGCGGCCAGCAGCCCTGTCAGCGGCCAGGCGTTCAGGCCTCTATTCGTCGGAGCGCCAATGATCAGGTTCGGCTCAAACGAAGGTTTGACGTCTTCGGCCTGAAGCGTTAGAGAGTGCCCCCCTCCGCGACGACCGGCGGGCCCCTGGGCCTCGGAAGGTCAGCGCGGGGGAAGAAAAGGATCGACGAAGGTTGTTGATCCCGAACGCGGCAAAGAGGTAGAAGCCGCGCCCCTCACCTCGAAGCCCGCGCACTGGCGCGGAAGGCACTTCGGGGAGAGAGCAGCACCGAAAAGAAAATAGGGCAGTCAACCAAGCGAGTTGACAGCGAACGCGGCGAAGAGATAGAAGCCGCGCCCCACCGAAGAAGCAGCGGTCCGGAAGGCAACACAACGGACGCAAAGCGGTGAGGAAAGCTGACAGCAAGCGGTTGACAGGGAAG
>NZ_RAWF01000339.1:0-9357 GCF_003612075.1 Corallococcus sp. CA041A | reverse complement strand
CGCCTGCACCGCCGGGTCACTCAACGACAACACCCCGCCCGGCAACGGCACCCCGCTGTCCCCCGGACACGCCACGTCCCCGTAGGGATTCACGTCCGGCCGGCACAGCGCGTACGTCACCGTCACCGGACGCGCGTCCGGCGTCACCGCCAACGCACTGAACGTCACCGGCGGCGGCAGCGTGGAGGCGTTCGGATCCAACGCCAGCTCCGGCGGCTCCGCCTTGATGCCGAGCACGCGCACGCTGCGAATCTCACTCTGGGCTTCGAAGTCGGGGCCACTGCACGCGCTCGACCCCAGCAATGCAATGACAGACAGCAGGACGGGAGTGCGCATGGCGTTCAGAAGGCTCCCTTCAAGCCGAGCACGGGCAGGATGGGCAGGCCCTTGAAGTACTCGCGCTTGGAATAGTTGTAGTTGTAGGCCACGCCCTCGACCGACTGGTTGTTGTACGCGTTCGTCAGGTCCAGGTAGAGGTCCAGGTTCCAGGTGTCGAAGATGAGGTTCTTGTCCACGCGGATGTCCAGCTGGTTGAACGACGGCAGCCGCTGGGAATTGACCAGCCCGTAGTACGGGATGAACACGTCCGTCGTGTCGTCGCGCTTGGAGCCCAGCACCGGCGTCGTCGGGTTGCCGGACGCGAAGCGGAACCGCGCGCCCACCTCCCAGCCCTTCGGCAGCTTGTAGCTGGCGATGGCCGTCAGCACGTGCGTCTGGTCGTTGTCGAACTTGCGCCAGCGCGCTCCCGGCGCGTCCCGGCGCTCGCTGCGGCTGAGCGTGTACGAAATCCAGCCGAACAGCCGGTCCGTCAGCGCCCGGCGCACCAGCAGCTCGAAGCCATAGATGCGCCCCACGCCTCCGTTCTTCAGGTTCTCAGGCACGGACTCGCCGTCGCGCACGACGCGCGCGTTCGAGCGGACGATGAGGTCATCCAGGTCGTTGTAGAAGACCTCGCTGCCCACGAACCACTCCGGCCGCGCCTGCCACTCCGCACCCACGCTGTACTGGAGCGACCGCTTCGCCCCCAGGTCCGGATTGCCGAACCCCGGCGACGGCTCATCCTGCACCGGAGGGCTGTGGTAGACGCCCGCGCCGCCCTTCAGCGTCAGCGTCTCCGTGAGCGCGTAGCGCACCGCGAGCCGAGGGTTCACCGTGCGCTTCACCTCCTGCTGGTCCGTGAAGAGGTAGCTCTCCGTGCGCACGCCCGGCACCACCAGCAAGTCTTTGATGGGCCGCCACCGCACCTCCGCCCAGGCGGACGGGTAGTACTGGGTGAACTTCCCGTCGATGTTGATGAGGTCCTCCGTCACCAGCGGCGACGGCGGCTCGCCCTCGCGCGGCGGCTGCTGGATGCTGGCCGTCACGTTCGCCAGGTTCGCCACCACGTCCAGACCGCCCGCGACCATCACGCTGTCGTTGAACGCGTACTCCACCGTGGGCCGCAGATACAGGTCCGTGGACGCGATGCGCAGCCCGCGCTCGCCAATCTGGAAGTCCAGGATGGTGTTGCCCACGAGCCCATGCGTGTCGACCGTCAGCCTGCCCTCGCGGAACTGGTGCCGCAGGCGCAGCTGGTTGAAGCCCGTCGTCACATCCAGGCCGCCATTGACGGACGGGTCGCCATCCGCCGGCTGGTCCAGGAGCAATGCCAGACGGTCGCGTGACGTCAGGCCCTGCAGCGTGAAGGTGTGGCGGCTGCTCGGCTTCCACACCAGCTTCGCCTGCGCGTCGTAGTAGCGCGGCGCCACCTGGAGGCTGTCGTCGTCGAACGGCACCGCCTTGAGCACCAGGTCGATGTACGAACGCCGGCCGCCAATCGCGAAGCTCAGCGTGTCCGTGATGGGGCCTTCAATCACCGCGTTGGACTCAATGAGGCTGATGCCCACCGTGGCGTGGTAGCGGTCCGTGCGGGGCTCGCGGCTGCGCACGTTGATGACGCCGCCGGTGATGTCGCCGTAGTACGCGGAGAAGTTGCCGGGCAGGTAGTCCACCGCCTCCAGCAGGTCCGAGTTGTACACGGAGGTGAGGCCACCGAAGTGGTACAGGATGGGGATGCGCAGGCCGTCCAGGAAGACGCCGGACTCCTGCGGGCTGGTGCCTCGGATGACCAGCGCGCCGCCGTTGAACGCGGGCCGCGCCACGCCCGGCAGGTTCTGCACCACCTTGAGCGTGTCACCCTGCGTGCCCGGTATGCGCTGCACCTCCGCCACCGAGATGGTCGTGCGCGTCACCTCCTTGCGCTCGCGGTCGCTGCGGACCACCGTCTCGTATTGGCTGAAGATGCGCTTCTGCACGTAGTACGTGGCCCGCGTCTCCTTGCCCTCTTCAATCGTCTCCTGCGTCTTGAAGCGGTCGTAGTTGCCCAGCACCACGACGACCGGGTGCGTGCCCACGGGGACGCCTCGGAAGGAGAAGCGCCCTTCGCCGTCCGTGACGGTGGAGCGGTCCAACTCCGTGAGCACCACCTCCGCGCCCACCAGGGGCTTGCGCGTGCCGCGCTCCACCGCCTGGCCGCTGAAGTTCACCGGCCCCCGAGGCTCCGCGACGCCGCCGTCCGGCGAGGCCTCCGGCTGCGGCTCCGGCGCGCGGAAGACGAACTGGTAGGCGTACTGGATGCGCACCGGCGCGGGGACGTTGTCCACCTCCGCGGGCTCGAACTGGAACTGCTTCACCGCTTCCGTGGCGGCCTCGTCGAAGCCGTGGCCCGCGGGCTGGGTGATTTCGACATTCGTGACGGCGCCCGTCTCCGAGATGTCGATGAACATCACCACCGTGCCCTCGAGCTGCTGGGCGGCGGCATCCGGCGGGTAGGCCGCTTCGACCTGACGCAGGAGGGCGGGCGGCTTCGTCAGCACGCCCGTGGGAGCGCCAGCATCGCCGGCGAGAGTTCCTGCGTCCGGAGCCTGTGCCACGGCTCCGGTCGCAAGCAATACACAGACGACGCAGAGGAGCGTTCTCATGAAGGGTGCGCGGGTCTCCCGCGCCCCCTCCTAGCGCCCCCCGAGGCCGGGGGCGAGCACGATTTCGATGCGCCGGTTCTGGCTCTTGTGCTCCGGCGTGTCGTTGGGAACGAGCGGCTGGTACTGCCCGTACCCCGCCGCGGACAGCATGGTCGGGTCCACGCCAGAGTCCTGAAGCGAACGAACCACCGCCATCGCGCGCGCCAGGCTCAGCTCCCAGTTGGTGGCGAACTGTCCGCCGCCGGTGGGCACGTCGTCCGTGTGGCCTTCCACGCGCACGATGCGGCCCTTCACCGTCTTGAGCGCGTCGGCGATCTTCACCAGCGCGTCCTGCCCTTCCTTGCCCACGCGCGCGGAGCCGGACGCGAAGAGGATCTTGTCCTTGAGCTGCACGGTCATCCGGCCCTTCATCTCCGACAGCTCGATCTTGCCGTCGGAAATCTCCTGCTTGAGGGACTGGGCCAGGTTCTCGTACTCGGAGCTCTTCTTCTCCAGCTCCTCCTTCGCCTGCGCGAGCTTCTTGGCGTTGCGCCCCAGCTCGTCGTTGAGCGCGGCCAGCTGCGCGTTCTTCTCCTCCAGGGCGCGGCGCTCGGCCGCGGCGCCGGTGAGGCGGTTCTCGGAGGCGTTGAGGCGCGTCTCCAGCGCGGTCTTCTCCTGCTCCAGCGCGGCCTGCTTCTCCTCCAGCTCCTTGATTTTCGCCTCGGCGGCCGCGCGGGCCGCCTTCTCATCCGTGAGGTTCTTCGTCAGCCCTTCCGCCTCCAGGGCCTTCTCGTTGAACTTCCCCTGCGAGACGCAACCCGTGGAAAGGGCAACGAGGGCAGCCAGAACCAGACGTGTCCGCATAGGTGCGATTCCTCCTGACAAGGATGTTGGTGGGTCCGAGATTACCGCTCTCGGGCCCGCAGCCTAGGAGAAACGCGCATCCAATTTGAGGCCAAAGCTTCCCCGCCCGACGAGCGGCCCTACTTGGGGAAGATGGGGTGGGTGTCCAGCCAGGAGCTGAAGAGGGCGTCGGCGAAGGACTTGCCGGGGATGTGGACCCCGCCGGACGCGCCGCCGGAGACGTGGAGGCCGGAGCCGGGCAGGTAGGTCAGGACGAGGTCGTCGCCCTTGCGCACGTCATGGAGGGACGACAGCAGCTTCTCCAGGGACTGGTTGAGGGCGTCCTGGCGCATGGCCGGGTTCTGGCGGAGGCCCTCGCGGAAGCTGCCCACGAGCTGGTCCTTGCTGATGGTGCGCAGGAAGCGGAAGTGCAGTCGTTTCAGGCTGTTGGACGACACAGCCTCCTTGAAGCAGGTGGGCTCCTCCTCCATGTAGAGGCTCCACACGTACACGTTGAAGAAGAGCTTCTTCTTCAGCTCCATGTGGGTGAGCGCCAGTGTGCGCCCCTCCACCTGGAGGGAATCCGGCATGTTGACCCCGCCCGCCTGTCCCGCATGGGCGGCAGCGCCCACCAGCAGGAGCATCCCCAGCGCGAGCCCTCGCGCCCCCTTTTTCAACGCCGTCCCCATCATCGCCTTCCCCTTCACCCTCTTCCCAACGCCGGTGATCGCAACGGTGCGCATGCTCTTAAAAACCGCCACCGGTCACGATCATTGGTTTGTGCACCATTGGACGGCAACCGGAGGCCCAAGGCAAGGCTGTTGGGGGCTCAAGTGACTCCCCGGTTGTCCGGCGGACAGGGCGGATGGCGCGGGGTGTCATGAAACCCGGGAGCTGAGCTTACTCCGGAAGCGGGTTGGGGCGGGCCAGCGATTCGCGGAACTCGTCGATGAGCGTCCAGTACAGCGCCCATGCCTCCGGGTCGCCGCCGGCTGCCTTGTGGATGGCGGCGGCCGGACCGCAGGAGGTGCTCCAGCCTCGGGTCTCGGAGAGGTACGCCCCGAACTTCACGGGGAAGTCGAGCCCTGGCTCCAGAATCCCGTGGTGGTGCAATGCGCATGAGTAGCCCCACAGCATCTGCTCCAGGCTTCGCAGATGCACCAAGCCCAGAGGCTCGTTGCCAGGCACATACATGGACGGGCGCTGACGAACGCCGTCCAGCAACTTGAAGATGTCCGAGTGGATCATCTTCGCGACGTCCATCCGCTCTGCTTCATCGCGCAGGGCCTTCAGATGCTGCGCCGCTTCGCGAAGCGCCTGCCGGAAGGCAGCGACATCCCGCACCCGTGCCACCTGATCCTCGTACGTGATCACCAGCACGCCTTCGTCGTGAGCGAAGCTCAGGGCATCGGGTTCCCAGAGCAACTTCACCCGCACGGGTGACTCGTGCTGGAGCCGCTTCAGCCCCACGTCCAGGGCCCACAGCCAGGCATTGATGTATGTCTGTTCGTCCTGGATTCGCCCTTCGTCGCCCATGACACGGATGGACCCCATAAGGGCGTAGGGCGAGGCAGCTTCGGGCTTGAGCTCCAGGTGAATGAATCGATTGGAGTGGGAAATCATGTGACCTCTCATGGGTCCGGATGCACCGCCCGGAACATCACCTGAAACCCAATGCTTTTGCGTGCGCGAGACATCAGCCGGTAGAGGTGCCCCGCCTCATCCAGTTTCTCCAGGCTCATGTAGTCGCCGTACGTGATGAACTGGGCAATGCGCCAGATCTCCGAACTGAACTCAGGACCCGCGGGGCCTGTGACCACGTGGTTCCCGCCGTCCTCACTTGTCCGCTTCCAGCCGGGTTTGAGGAGGAAGTCGAGTTCGATGGAGACGCCTTGCAGGGAGCTCTCTTCCCAGGTGCGCGCCATCGTCACGTCGCGGGCCACGACGTAGCCGCCCATCCCCACGGACGGCTCGAACTCGTACAGGGCAAGCTCACCCGCGAGGACCTTCTGCGTCCGCACGGCATCCAACCCACACTCCGCGCAGCGCTCGGCGGCTCCGTCCATCCCCGCTCGCCATTCGCGGATGTCGAAGAGCACGTTCTGCGTCCCGAGCCTCTCCAGGGACCATTCCTCCACACCCTGGAAGTCAAACCAGACGGTTTCGCGGGTGTGCAGGACCAGCTCCACCTGCAGGAACATCTTCTCCCGATCCATCCGTACGCCCGTGACCTCGGCGTCGTGGACCGACACGTTCAGGAAAGCCATCGTGGGGAACAGTCTGTCACCCAATGGCCCCACACGGGGAAGAGCCGGCGTAGGCTCTCCGTCCATGAGCGCTTCCGTCCATTTCCGCACCTGCAATCTCTGTGAAGCCATGTGCGGCGTGCGCATCGAAGTGGCGGACGGGCGCATCACGTCCATCAAGGGGGACGCGGAGGACCCGTTCAGCCGGGGCCACATCTGTCCCAAGGCCGTGGCGCTCCGCGACCTGCACGAGGATCCGGACCGGCTCCGCCATCCCATGAAGCGCACCGCTTCCGGCTGGGAGCGCGTGTCCTGGGAGGACGCGTTCCGCGACATCACGCAGCGGCTCCATGACCTCCAGAAGGAGCATGGACCGAACGCCGTGGGCGCGTACCTGGGCAACCCCAACGTCCACAACCTGGGCGCGATGATGTTCGGGCCCGGGCTGCTTCGCGCGCTGCGCTCGCGCAACCGGTTCTCCGCCACCTCCGTGGACCAGCTTCCTCATCAGCTCGCGGCCCACCTCATGTTCGGCCACCAGTTGCTGGTGCCCATCCCGGACATCGACCGCACCCGGTACATGCTCGTCCTGGGCGCGAACCCGCTCGCGTCCAATGGCAGCCTGATGACGACGCCGGACGTGCGCGCCCGGCTGCGTGCCATCCAGGAGCGAGGCGGCAAGGTCGTCGTCATCGATCCCCGCCGCACGGAGACGGCGGTCATCGCCGACCAGCACGTCTTCGTCCGGCCCGGCACCGACGCGCTCGCCCTCTTCTCCCTGCTGCATGTCGTGCTGGAGGGAAACGCGCACCGCATGGGACGGCTCGCGGAGTTCGTGGACGGATTGGACACCGTGCTGCCGCTCGTCCGGGACTTCCCTCCGGAGCGCACGGCGCCTCATACGGGCATCGCACCGGGGGTGCTTCGCGGCATCGCCCGGGACTTCCTCGCCGCTGACGGGGCTGTCTGCTACGGGCGTGTCGGTGTGTCCACGCAGCCGTTCGGCTCGCTCTGCCAATGGCTCATCAACGTCCTCAACATCGTCACCGGAAACCTGGACCGTGAGGGCGGCGCGCTCTTCACCCTTCCTGCCTTCGACCTCATTGGCGGGCCTCGCGCGTTCGGCGTCAGCCCTGGCAGCCATGGCCGCTGGAAGAGCCGGGTGCGTGGCCTGCCGGAGTCCTCCGGTGAGCTTCCCGTCGCCGCGCTCGCGGAGGAGATCCTCACCCCGGGCGAGGGCCGCATCCGCGCGCTCATCACCCTGGCCGGCAACCCCGTGCTGTCCACGCCCAATGGCACGCAGCTGGACACCGCGCTGGGGCAGCTCGACTTCATGGTGAGCGTGGATCCGTATCTCAACGAGACCACCCGCCACGCCCACTACATCCTGCCGCCCGCGTCGCTGCTGGAGCGAGGACACTACGACCTCGTCTTCCACGTGCTCGCCGTGCGCAACACGGCGAAGTATTCGCCGCCGGTGTTCCCAGCCGGTCCGGACTCGCGGCAGGACTGGGAGATCCTCCTGGAGCTCCAGCACCGGCTGGAGACCCTGCGCAAGGGACGGAGCGTTCGCGCACTGCTCCAGTACCAGGCCCTCAAGCGCATGGGGCCGGAGCGCATCCTCGACCTGGGCCTGCGCATGGGGCCCTATGGCTCGCGCTTCCATCCGCTCAAGAAGCACGGCCTGTCGCTCGCGAAGCTTCGCGCCGCGCCGCATGGAATCGACCTGGGCCCGATGAAGCCCAGCCTGCCCGGCAGGCTCCGCAACCGCTCCAAGCGCATCCAACTGGCACCGGAGCTGCTCGTCGCGGACGTGGCCCGGCTTCGTGCCGCGTTCCCGGACGACGCGGCACCTCGCGAGGGCGAACTGCTGCTCATCGGCAGGCGGCACCTGCGCGACAACAACTCGTGGATGCACAACGTGCCGGGGCTCGTGAAGGGCCGTCCCCGCTGCACGCTCATGGTCCACCCGGACGACGCCTCACGCATAGGGCTCGCGGATGGCGCCAACGCCACCATCCGCTCACGCGTGGGAGAGGTCACCGTGCCCGTCGCCGTCACCGCCGATGTGATGCCCGGCGTCGTCAGCCTGCCGCATGGCTACGGGCACCAGCGCCCAGGCATCCGCCAGCAGGTCGCCAGCGCGCACGCGGGTGCCAGCATCAACGACCTCACGGATGACCAGGCGCTGGACGCCGTCAGCGGCAACGCCGCGTTCAGCGGGACACCGGTCCAGGTCCGACCGGCCTGAGCCTCTTTCAGCGGTACACGGGCGCGGACAGCACGGGCGGCACCACCGGCGCGGCGGCCGCCACCTTCGCCTTCGCGCGCCACACCAGCGGCGTGAGCGCTCCCACCAGCACGAACACCGCCTGCACCGTGTGCGCGAGCAGCGCGATGGACATCGCCTTCGCGGCCGTCGTCCCCATCGCTCCCGCCGCCAGCGAGAACATCCCGTCCGTCACGCCCACCTGCCCCGGCACCAGCGAGCCCATCGCCAGCGCCACCAGGTAGAGCCCCTGCGTGAACAGCGCCTGCACCACCGACGCGTCGATGCCCACCGCGTGCGCCAGCACCGCGTACTGCATCACCTGCAACACGCGGCTGCCCAGGAAGGCCAGCATCGGCCGCCACGGACACAGCCCTCCGGCGCACACCGATGCCTGGAACGCCTCCGCGTGCTCGCCCCATTTTCCGCACCGCCTGCGCATCCACGTGCCCAGCCGCTTCGTCCGGAGCCCCGCGCGCACGCCCAGCGACGCGAGCAGCAACACGACGCCGTGCACCAGCATCGCCACCGTGAACGTGCTCCAGCCCGTCATCAGATATGCCGCCAGCGCGCACGGGAAGGAGATGAGCCCTCCGGCTCCCAGCGACGCCGACTGCGACGTGGCCGCCGCCGCCGTCGCGGCCGCGCCTCCCGTGTATGGCGTCAGCAGCGTGGCCTTCGTCGCCTCCGCCGCCGTTCGGCCCGCGGGCGCCATGCTCGACACGGCGGTTCCAATCAGCTGCGCTCGCACCAACACCGACAACGGCACCTGCCGTGCACGCGCGCCGTAGGACAGCCGCGTCGCCGTGGCGTCACACGCCTGGCGTCCCAGTTCGATGAACACCACCCAGGGGAGCAGCGGCAGCGCGTCCAGGAGCGTGGTCTTCAGCTCGCCCGCGCCGGCCTTGTGCACCAGGGTCCCCAACATCCCCAGGCCGCCCATCGCGAACACCGGCTTGAGTACCGTCAGCAGTCTGCGTCTCCAGACGCACGGTGAGGCGGAAAGCCCCTCCCCTGCGGCGGCCCCCGGCCCGGCCAGGGCCCCTTCGCGGTGCTCGTT
>NZ_RAWF01000338.1:0-9359 GCF_003612075.1 Corallococcus sp. CA041A | reverse complement strand
CGGGTCCACGGGGCGGGCTCCGGTGCGTGTCAGGCGGAAAGGCAGGGAAGGGAGAAGGCCACCTGGGCTCCGGCGCCGGGCGCCGAGTCCACCACGATGGAACCCCCGAGCTTCATGGCCCGCTCACGCATGTTGAGCAGGCCGTAGTGTCCGCGCGGCGTGCGGCCCGGGTCGAAGCCCTTGCCGTTGTCGCGGACCACCAGGTGCACGCCCTCCGCGCTGAAGTCCAGGCGCACCTGGACCTCCTTCGCCTCGGCGTGCTTCGCGGCGTTGGACAGACATTCCTGGAGGATGCGGAACAGCGCCAGCTGCGCGTCCGGAGGCAGCTTGCGCGTCAGGCCTGTGCGCTCGAAGCGGATGTCCTGCCCGGTGCGGTCGCGGAAGGTCTTGATGTAGTCCTCCAGGCCCTGCGCCAGCTCGAAGTCGTCGCGCATCATCCGCAGGTTGCGGCGCAGCTCTTCAATCGACTCCTCCGCGGTGGCCTTCATCTCGCGGATCTCCGTGCGCAGCCCGTCCTCGCGCGCGAGGTTCAGGATGTACTCCGCCTGGATGATCATCGAGGACAGGGACGCGCCCAGGCCGTCATGGATTTCGCGCGCCAGCCGGTTGCGCTCCTCCACCACCGCCAGCTCCTTCAGGTCGCCCTGCAGGGACACCACCTCGCGGTGCGCGGTGGCCTCGCGCTCGTTCAGATACACGAGCACGTAGACGATGATGAAGTTGAGCCCCAGGTACCAGAGCAGCGTGAGCAGCTCCACCGCCGTCACGGAGCGGTTGAGCAGCAGATCCAACCGCGTGGTGATGGGCAGCGCCAGCAGCGGCGGCAGGATGGCCAGCGGCTTGGGGAAGAGGATGGCGAAGAGCGTGGTGAAGAGCAGCTGCGTCGCCAGCAGTGGACTCTGAAGGCCACCGCCCACCTGCGGCCGGGCGATGAGCACCACGGTGATCAGCAGGTCGCAGCACAGCGACAGGTAAGTCACCCACCGGCCCGCCTTCGGGTGGTCGATGACGAGCAGGTTCGCGACGCTGTAGAGGAGCATCGCGAAGTAGCCCAGGAACGAGATGGGCCCGTTGAAGCCGAAGTAGCCGCTCCACGCGGGCACCGCGAGGATGAGCAGGCCCAACGTGAGGAACATCATCCGCGCGTAGAACAGCGCGCGGGCCCGGGCGACGAAGCGGTCCTGCTCCCAGGAGGCAGCCGCCTGCTCCGCGGACACGTTGTCCGTGAGGTTGCGGCGCTCCAGCACGGCGCGGACGCGGGCCTTCAGGTCATGGGCCGGATGGTCGTCGCCGGGTCGGAGGTCGCTGTCCATTCGAGCGGCAGCTTACGGGACCTTCCCGGGGAGCGGAATTCCCGGCAAGCCGCCAGGTCAGCATCCTGGCGGGTGCGGAAGGGGAACGCGCTACTTGGGGGCGCCTTCGTCCACGCACGCCTTCTTGGCCTCCGGCTGGCGGGAGAGGACGAAGTCCAGGCGGTCCTTCGTCTCTCCGGTGCGCTCGTCGAACAGGGGCGTGCCGCCCGCGTACATGGTGCCCTTCTGGCTGCCGTACTTGTCCAGGTTGTGGGTCTTGAGCCAGCCGTCCACGCAGGCCTCCAGGGCCAGGCGGTCGCTGGCGCCCGAGTCATAGGTCACGGCGCTCGCGTCCTTCGTGCCAGCCTCGGCGGTGGCCTCCGGGGGAGCGGCCTCGCGGCCCGACTGGAGCTCCTCCTTGACGGTGCCGGTCTGCGTGGCCGCGTCCGGGCTCTCGCCGGTGTTCTTGTGGCAGCCGACAGCCAGGGACAGCAGGGTGGAAAACACGAGCGCGCCGGTCAGGTTTTTCATATGTCCTGGCTGGTGAGGGCCGCTTGTGACGGCGGCGGGTAGGGAAGGCTTCGGGAGCGTCCTGAAGTCAGGACGTGGAGTCGCCGCACCATATTCGTTCGTTCCTCACGGAGCACCAGTCCCATGCACGGTTCGCCGGATACCGACCATCACGCACGCATTCCCCACGCCACCCGCATCGAGCGCGCGCGGGTGCTGGTCGTGGGAGCGGGCGGCCTGGGCTGTCCGGCGTCGCTCGCGCTGGCGCAGGGCGGTGTGGGCCACCTGACGTTGGTGGATCCGGACCGGGTGGACGTGACGAACCTCCCCCGGCAGCTCTGGCACCGCACCCAGGACGTGGGCCGCTTCAAGGCGGAGTCCGCCGCCGCCGGCCTCCTGCGCGCCTTCCCTGGCTTGAGCGTGGAGGCCCTGCCGGAGCGGCTGGACGCGGGCAACGCCGAAGCGCTCTTCCGCGAGCACGACCTGGTGGTGGACGCCACCGACGGCGTCGCCACCAAGTTCTTCCTGTCGGACGTGGCGGTGCTCACCGGCGTGCCGCTCGTATACGGCGGCGTGCTGCGCATGAACGGCCAGGCCTTGCGAATCGACCCCGGCGGCCCGTGCCTGCGGTGCCTCTATGAGGACGTGCCGCCCCCGGACGCGGTGCCCACTTGCGCGCAGGCGGGTGTGCTGGGCGCGATGGCGGGGCTCATCGGCGCGGTGCAGGCGCTGCTCGCGCTGGAGCTGCTGGCAGGCGCGGCCACGGGCCCCCGCGGTCAGGCCACGCTGCACGTGCTCGACGGCGAGACGCTGGAGGGGCGCACGGTGAAGGTGACGCGCGCGCCCGACTGCCCGGGGTGCGCCATCCAGACGCTGCCCCCGTTCCCTTCATCCCAGGAGGACACCGCATGCCCGACGTGACGGCGACGTTGGACATCACCCGCGAGGTGTGTCCGATGACCTACGTGCGCACCAAGCTGAAGCTGGAGTCGCTGCCTCCGGATACGCTGCTGGAGGTGCTGCTCAAGGGCGACGAGCCCTTGAAGAACGTGCCCCGCAGCGCGAAGGACGAGGGCCACGACGTGGTGTCCCTGGATCCACGTGGGGACGGCACGCACCGGTTGATCATCCGCAAGCGGGGGAAATGAGCCAATGGCCACGATTCGCATTCCGACACCCATGAGGACGCTGACGGGCAACCAGTCCGAGGTCCTGGCCACCGGCTCCACCGTGGGCGACGTGCTGCGCGACCTGGACGCGCGCTATCCCGGCATGGGCGCGCGCCTCTTCGACGACAAGGGTGCCGTGCGCCGGTACGTGAACGTCTTCCTCAACGACGAGGACGTGCGCGCGCTCAAGGCCCTGGACACGCCCGTGAAGGACGCGGACCGGATCACCCTCATCCCCGCGATGGCGGGGGGCTGAAGGGGCCGTCATGGCGCTGCGCGAGGATCAGATTCTCCGCTACTCCCGGCAGATCCTCCTGAGGGACGTAGGTGGGCGCGGGCAGGAGGCCCTGCTGGCCGGCGGCGCGCGCGTGGACGGGCTGGGCGCTTCCGGCCTCACGGCCACGGCGTACCTGGCGGGCGGCGGTACTCCCGTGACGGGCGTGGGATCGCTGACCATGGGGCCCTGGTCGCCGGGGTTCCTCGCGTCCGCGCATGACGTGGGCCAGCCCGTGGCGGAGGTGCTGGCGCGCGTGGTGCCAGAGGTGAACCCGGACGCGGTGGGCACTCCCGGCGGCGGGCTGCTCGCGGAACTGCCAGCGGCCTGGAGCGGAGAGGCCCCCTGGGTCGCGCTGGGGGGCGACGGCGCGCGTGGCGCGGTGGTGTTCCGGGGCGCGGACGGGTGCGTCTGGTGCTTCGGTGAAACGGTGCGCCACCTGGGCACGCCACCGGATGGAGCCATGGGCGTGGCCCTGGGCGCCCTGGGCGCGCTCGTCTTCCAGCGGCTGCGGTTGGGACTGGGCCCGTCGCTGGGCGGCCGGTGGTTGAGCGCTCCGGGCTCGATGACGGACCTGGGACTCCGCCGGTGCTCGCGCTGCGCCGCGGCGGAAGCGAAGCCCTGATCCAGCACGCCCCGCCGGAAGTCCTCGCCACGATGATCCGCCACCTGGAGGCCGCGTGGCCCCAGGAAGGCTGCGGCGTGATCCTCCGGAGCGGGGCGGGGGAGGGTGACTCCTGGCGGGTCGTCCCGCTGCCCAACACCTCTCCCACGCCGCACGTCGCCTACGCCTTCGCCCCAGAGGTGTGGCTCCAGGTGTGCCTGGACGCGGACGCGCGACAGGAGGCGGCGGTCTGCGTCTTCCACTCGCACGTGGACGCGCCCGCCGTGTTCTCCTCCGAGGACCGACGCCAGGCCGCTCCCTCGGGAATCCCACTGCTGCCCCAGGTGTCCTACGTCGTGGTTGCCATACGCGGAGGCCGTGCCGCCTCCGCCTCCCGGTCTATTTGGAGCGCGGGCGATTTTCAGACTGTTCCGCTTGCATTGGCGGATTTCAGGTTTGAAAAAACCGTGTAAGGGCGGGAACTTGCCCTGCAACCGACCCCACCTGCGGAAAGGTGGGTCCGAATTGTCAAGTGACTGGGTTTTCGTCTATAAAGCGGTGGTCTATTGGATCTGCCGCGTCCCACGCCGCGTGCAAGAAGCGCTCCGGACGCAGGGAGTTAGAACCCTTATGGCCACCAACAACGGATTCACCCTCTGGCTCACCGGCATGTCCGGAACTGGGAAGACCACGACGGCCGCCTACATCGCGGCCCGGCTCCGCCAGGTCGGACGTAACGTGGAGGTCCTCGACGAGGGCGAACTCCATAACGACCTGTGGGCTGGCATCGGCGACACCAAGGACGAGCGCAACATGATCGTGCGCCGCCTGGGCTTCGTCGCCGGCCTCATGGCCCGCAACGGCGTGGCGGTGCTCGTCCCCTGCGTGAGCCCCTACAAGTCGAGCCGCGAGGAAGTGCGCCGCGCGGTGGGCAAGTACGTGGAGGTCTACGTCGACTGCCCCACGGAGAAGCTCATCGAGCGTGACTCCACCGGCAAGTACAAGAAGGCGCTCAACGGGGAGATCCCCAACTTCATCGGCATCACGGAGCCGTACGAGCCGCCCACCTCACCCGAGGTGACCATCTACTCCGACTCGGAGTCGGTGGAGGACGGTGGGACGAAGATCTTCCAGGCGCTGCTGGACCTGGGCCTGATGTCCACGGACGAGCTGAAGACCATCACCGGCAAGAAGATGAAGGCCAACCCGCTGCCGCCGAAGAAGGCCCGCCGCGACGAAGAGGACCCGCCGGTCCGCGTCGCCGCCGTGAAGGCCGCCAAGGCCCCCAAGGCGGACAAGGGTTCCAAGGGCGCCAAGGCGCGTCCGGCCACCCGCGCCGCCCGCGTGGGCAAGCCGGCCCCGGCCGCGAAGAAGAAGGCCGCCAAGGGCAAGGCCCGGTAGTCCCCACCGCCGTCCTGACTGTCGAAGGGCTCCAGGTTGCCCGCGCGATGCGCGTGCAATCCGGGGCCCTTCCGTTTTAGGAGTCCCCCATGCTGAGCCCCGAGCGGATTGAAGCCCTCTGTGAAGCGTCCCGCCCCAAGCTGGAGGCGATGCGCGAAGCCCTGCGCGCCCACGGCAGCGCGCTGGTGGCGTTCTCCGGCGGCGTGGACTCCACCTTCGTCCTCGCGATCGCGGCGGAGGTGCTAGGCGAGCGCGCCCTGGCGCTCACCGCGCTGTCCGCCTCCGTCGCCCCGGAGGAGGAGCGCGAGGCCCGCGAGCTGGCGGACCGCCTGGGCGCCCGGCACGTCGTCGTCTCCAGCAACGAGCTGGCGAACCCCAACTACGCCGCCAACCCCACCAACCGCTGCTACTTCTGCAAGACGGAGCTGTACGACCTCTGCGAGGCGAAGCGCGCGGAGCTGGGGCTGTCCGTGGTGCTGGACGGCTTCAACGCGGACGACTTCAAGGATCACCGGCCCGGCCACAAGGCCGCGAAGGAGCACCGGGTGGTGTCCCCCCTGGCGCAGGCCGGGCTCACCAAGGATGAGATCCGCGCGTGGAGCCGCAAGCTGGGGCTGCCCACCTGGGACAAGCCGCAGATGGCGTGCCTGGCGTCGCGCATCCCCTACGGCACCTCCGTGACGCGCGACCGGCTCCTGCAGATCGCCGCCGCGGAGTCGGAGCTGCGCGCGCTGGACTTCAAGCAGTTCCGCGTCCGCTACCACCAGGACGTGGCGCGCATCGAGCTGGCCAGCGAGGAGTACCCCCGCTTCTTCGAGGCTGGCATCCGCGAGCGGATCAACGGCGCCTTCAAGTCCCTGGGCTTCAAGTTCGTGGCTCTGGATCTGGAGCCCTTCCGCTCCGGCCGCCTCAACGAGGCCGCCGGCATCGCCCCCGCGGCCGGGGCAGGGCAGGGGAAGTCCGAGGGCTTCAAGCTCCCGGTGGTGGGGTGAAGGGTCTCCCCTCGGGTTTCCTGATCGCGCTGGGCCTGGTGGTGGCCACCCCCGCCGCCGCCGTGGAGTACCTGGATGATGGGCCGTACGCGCGCCGGCGCTCGCTGATCCTCACGGTGGGGCCCGGGGCCACGTACTCCGAACGGATCAGCGGGGACTCCGCCGTGTCCGGACTCGCCGGGCACCTGGATCTGGGGGCCGCGATCACCGTGGGCTACGGAGGGGACGAGGTGTTCCTCCTCGCGCGCGGCAGCACCGGCCGCCCGGGGGAGGATCTGGCGCTGATCACCGGCTACCGCAGCGTCTTCGGATCCGAGTCGTGGCGGACCTTCTTCGACCTGGGCGTTTCCGTGCGTCCGATTTCTGGGCCGTGGCTGGGGCCTCGCATAGGGTTCGGCGCCAGACACACCCTCTCGGATCATTTCGCGCTGTACGGCGGGCTCGGCTTCACGTTCGGGTTCGGCTCCGGACTGCGCGCGGACACCGAGCTCTTCACCGGGTTGCAGTGGATCATCCCGGTGGGTTCAGCCTCGTAGGTTGTTTTCTTGAGGTTGTCCGACATTGTGAGAGGGTGTGTGCATCTGTCGGAGGTTGCGCACTTGGACATGAATCCCCGCCTCACCTCGGTCGTGTTTCGTCTCAACCGCGAGAAGTTGGATGCCCTGAAGGAGCTGTCGCGCACCACGCGCATCCGTCAGAGCGAGTACCTCCGGGAGGCCATCTCGGATCTGCTGGCGAAGTACGAAGCGCGCTTCGTGGACTGAAGCGCCACGTCAGCCCGGCGGCGCTCCCGTGAAGGGTGGCGCGTCGGGCAGACCGGGCGGGTGGAGGCGCTCGCCGGGCCCGAAAGGGTCCACCGCGGAAGGATAGCGGACCTCCCACAACACCAGCCCATGCGCCGGGGCCTTGAAGCCGGGCAGGGCGGTTCCCGAATCCAGCGCCGCGTGCCACTGCTCCTCGGACAGGAGCCCCGCGGCCACCTTCAGCGCGCTGCCCACCAGGTACCGCACCTGGTAGCGCGCGAAGCCGTCTCCTTCCAGCCGCGCCTCGAAGAGCCCACCGCCCAGCTCCCGCAGGGTGGCGGACTGAAGCGTGCGCGGCTTCTGGGGACTGGAGCGCTCGTGGAACGCGGTGAAGTCCCGCGTGCCCACGGCGCGGGCGAGCAGTCCCTCCAGCTTCTCCGGCGTCACCCGGTGGCCTGCCTGGAGGGTGACATCCGCCGCCACGTCCAGCGCGTACGGCCTCCAGGCTTCCGGGGGCGGAGTGCCCAGCGTCAGGTGGTAGCGGTACTCCTTGCCGCTCGCGCTCCATTGCGCGTGAAAGGCGCCCGGCGGCCGCTTCGCGATGCACAGCCCCACGTCCGGGGACAGGTGCGGCGCCAGCCGCGCGGGCAGCGAATCCAGGGGGACATCCTCATTGAGGCGCAGGCTGATGACCTGCATCCGCGCGTGTACGCCCCGGTCGGTGCGCCCGGACGGCATCACCGTGGCCGGTGAGCCTGCCTGCTCCAGGGCGTTTTCGAGCGCGTCCTGGACCGTGGGACCTTCCACCTGGCGCTGGAAGCCGCGGAAGTTTCCGCCGCGATACCAAGTCCACAGTACGGCGGGAATTCGTCTGAGAGAGGTCCTTGCCACGGCGTTGCGGTGTCGATGGGAGAAACACGATACTCCCGCGCGAATGCTGGCCGCTCAAGAACTCGCGATGGACAGTGATGGGCAGTGGCTTTTCCGACAGGGCGACCTGGTGCTGGGGCCCATCACCGCGTCCCAGGTGGTGGAGAAGCTCTACACGGGGGAGCTGACCCCGGACAGCCAGGTGGCTCCGGCCGGAGAGCGGGAGTTCCGCAACCTCCGGGACACCGCCACCTTCCAGGTGCACATCGCGCGCTTCGAGGCGCAGGGCCGCGTCGCCCAGACGATGCTCGTCGAGCAGGCCCGCAACCAGAAGCGGGTGAAGGTGCTGGCCGGCGTCGCCGCGGGCGTGGCGCTCCTGCTGGGCGTCACCGGCTGGTACCTGGCGCGCAACGCCGCCGTGTATGGCCTGTTCGGCGCGACCGAGGAGGGCGATGGCATCACCATGGACCCGCCCACCATCCGCCTGGCCCAGGCGCGCGGGGATGACGAAGACCTCTTCGCCTATCCGTCCAACGACCCGCGCCGCCCGGATCGCCCCGCGGGGCAGGGCAGCACCCCCGCCAAGCCCGCGGGAACTGGCGCGGTGGCCAGCGCCGCCGTCGCCGGCAACCGGCCGCCGCCTCGCACGGGCAGCGTCTCCACGGATCCGGACGGCCTGGAGATGGCCCAGCAGTTCGACCAGGGCGCCATCAACCGCGTCGTCGCGGGCAACCAGTCCAAGCTCTTCCGCTGCTTCAAGGAAGAGGCCGAGCGCACGCCCGGTCTGGCCGCGAAGATCCCCATGGAGTTCGTCATCGGGAACGACGGGCGCGTGAACAAGCTCTGGGTGGACAACCCCCAGTTCAAGCAGGGCCCACTCTTCGAGTGCCTCTTCGCCGAGCTGAAGAAGTGGCCCTTCAAGGCCTACGACGGCGAGCGCGCCACCGTGGGGCTCTCGTTCAATATCGGCAAGCGGGGGTAGGGCGACTTTCTTGCCCACCCTCCGGACGTGCCCGATACAACAGGCATGTCCGCCTCTGTCGCCGAAGTCGAAATTGCCAAGAAGGCCATGAGCGTCCCCCCGGGGACGTTCCGCCACACCGTCCTGCTCGCCGCCAAGCGCTTCAAGTCCACCTGGGCGGAGCTGGGCAAGCTGCTCGTCCAGGTCCGGGACGAAGCGAAGTACGAGGAGTGGGGCCACGCCTCCTTCGAGGCCTACTGCCTCAAGGAGCTGCACATCAAGAAGCAGACGGCGCTCAAGCTCACGCGCTCGTTCAGCTTCCTGGCCAAGCACGAGGCCCCGGAAGAGCTCCAGCAGCACGAGTTCCCGGAGAAGGCCCCCGCCTTCGAGGTGGTGGAAGTCCTGGCCGACGCGGAAGAGCGGGGCCAGCTGTCCCCCACGGAATACAAGTCGCTGCGCGACAGCATCTGGAGCCCGGAGAAGTCCCCCACGGAGCTCAAGAAGGAATTCGCCGAGCGCTTCCCCCGGCCCCCGCCCGAGCCC
>NZ_RAWF01000337.1:0-9424 GCF_003612075.1 Corallococcus sp. CA041A | reverse complement strand
CTTCACCGCTTGGGCCTTGTACTCGACCGAGAACTCTCGGCGCGGCCGACGGGCCTTCTTCGACTTCTCCTCGTTCGCGGACATCCCGTGCTCCTTCCATCACATCTCGGGTGTCCACGGAACCGGGCTACTCCCAGGACACCGCGCGGGTGCCCCTCTTCACCCACTCGGGGCAGAAGGCGCTGCATGACCTCTACTTCGACGGCACGCGGCTGCGCGCGGTGTGGACCGAGTACGTCGGCTCGTTCGGCCTCAAGTCCGGACGCTTCGAGACCGACGGCACCGTGGTGGATGGAGAGGGCCGCTATCTGGCCTGGGGCGCCAACTTCCAGGACGTGCCGAGCGTGGCCTCCTCGGGAGGCACCGGGCTCGTGGCGTGGAGGGATCAGCTGGGCGAGGAGGCCGCGAGCACCGCCAGCATCCGGATCCAGCCGCTGAACGCCGACGGGCAGCCCATGGGCGGCGTGCGGGTCCTCCCCTCCCCGACGTACGTGGTCAGTCCGACGGTGAGCGCTGGCGACGGCGTGTACCTGGTGGCCTGGGGCGAGGGGGGCTCCAGCTATGACGTCAAGGCCCAGCGGGTGCGGGCGGACGGAACGCTCATTGATGCGCAGCCCCTCGCGCTCGCCACGTACACCCTGACCGGCCCCGCCTCCGTCGCCAGCGCCGGGAACACCTTCTTCGTTGTCTGGGAGGCGGCGGGCCGCCGCATCACCGGGGTGATGGTTCGCGAGGACGGCTCGGTGTCGAGCCCCATCCAGCTTCCCAGGCCTGCCTCCACCGCCCAGACGCAGAGCCAGCCCAAGGTGGCCTTCAACGGCACCCACTTCCTGGTCGTGTGGGCGAACTACAACGGCGATTACGACATCCATGCCGCCCGGGTGAGCCCCACCGGGCAACTGGTGGATGCGACACCGCGGATCATCTCCGCCGCGAGGTCCACCCAGTACGAGCCGGACGTCGCCGCGCATGGTGACTTCCTGGTCACCTGGTCGGACTACCGCAACGGAGGGGGTTTGCCGCAGATCCGCGCCGCGCGCGTGGCGAGCGACGGCACGCTGAAGGACCCGGACGGAAAGGTCATCATCGCGGATTATTCGATGAAGCGGTTCGCGCAGCCGATGTTCGACGGCTCCGGCTTCACCGTCCTCTGGCAGCAGGGGTCGGATGCATTCATGGGTCTCAAGCTGGTGCGCGTATCGCTGGATGGGACGGTGTTGACGCCCGCGCCGCTGGACGTGTGGCCCGCTCAGGACAACGCGAACCCGGCGAGCATCTCCCTGATCGCGCCCCACAAGGCGGTCATCGTCTACCAGCGCTTCGACTCGGGCCCCGGCCTGTACGTGACCCGCGTGCACGGGCGGGTGCTGAGCATCACACCGGAAGAGGACAAGCCGGACGCCGGCAGCGGCGACGCGGGCCTGGACAGCGGCGTGGATGCCGGCACCGACGGTGGTGGCGGCGACACGGATGGTGGCGGCGACGCGGGCACGGACGGGGGTGTGGATGCAGGCACCGACGGCGGCACGCGGCCGGACGCGGGCACGACGGTCGATGCGGGCACGGGCGCTCCGGAGGAGCCCGAGGACTCCGGCTGCGGGTGCTCGTCCACGGGCGCGCCTCTCTGGGGCTTCCTGCCCCTGGCCCTGCTGCTGCGCCGCCGCCGCTCGCGGACGGCGTAGGGAGGCCGCCGGAGCGGCGTGGTTGCGCGATGCGGCCCGGCGGGTGTCTGCTGCCGGGCCCATGTCACGCAACACGCAGTGGAAGGTGGCCGGCTTCGGTGTGTCGGCCCTGGTGCTCATCGCCGCGCTGGTCCTCGCCAACGGCTCGCCTGAGGTTCATGAAACGCTGTCTTCGGCGCGGAGCGACCGGGATGAATACGTCCAGTTGGCCCTGGCCGCCCTCCGCGACGCGGACCCCACGGGCGAGCTGAAGTACGACCCGGAGCAATTCCTCATCCAGCGCATCGCCCCGGACGGCGGTCTGGGGATGTCCCTCTTCCTCGCGAACTTCTACCGCGAGTACCAGGCCACCCCGCCCGAGCGGCGCGGCGAGGTGCTCGCGCGGTTGGGGCGGGCGGGCGTGCTCCCGGAAGCCGCGGCCACCTACGAACAGGCGCGTCCCCTGCTGAGGCTCGTGGTGCGTGCCCGCGACACCTTCGAGGCATTCTCCCAGCAGGCCGGTGAGTCCGCGCCGGTGTCCTGGCGGCCGGTGGGCGAGGTGCTGGCGGAGGCGCTCGTCCAGGACACTCCGGACGCCATGCGCTACGTGCCCACGGAGGAGCTGGCGCGCTGGGGCATCTCCTACGAGCAGGCCCGCGCCGATGCGATGGCCAACCTGCGACGGATGGAGGCCGTGCCGCTCCGGCACCTGACCCTGGGCGTCTGCGCCATCTTCACGAACGACAGCTACGGTGCCTCACGGCTGCTGCTGGACGACGTGGTGCGCGGCTGCGAGGTGAAGGGCGATCCGGTGGTGGTCGTCCCCAACCGGGACACGGTGCTCATCACCGGCGCCGACGACGCCACGGGCCTGCTCACGTTGGCGGAGGCCGCGCTGGAGGGCGTCCAGGCGCCGCGCCCCGTGGATGGGAGCGCGCTGCGCCTCACGGCCGACGGATGGAAGCCCTTCCTCCCCGGACCCAAGAGCCCGGCGCGGAGCATCCTGGAGAACCTGGCGTTCACCAGCAAGGTGCGCGGCTACCAGGACCAGACCGACAGGCTCCGGAAACAACAGGAGCAGGAGCACAGCGAGGTCTTCGTCGCCAGCCTCCTACCGGAGAAGGACGCCGAGGGGCGCTACTTCGGTCAGACCGTCTGGTCCAACGAAGGCGAGGCGCTGCTCCCGCGAGCGGACGTCATCCTCTTCATCGACGCGACGCTGGGCCCCGACGCGCCCCCGGTGGCCGCGGTCCGCTGGGACCTCGTGGTGCGCGACGCTGGAACGCTGCTGATGCCCGAGCTGGGCGTGTACCCGGAGCGCTACCGCGTGACGGGCTTTCCCTCCAAGGAACAGCTCCAGCGCTGGAAGGCGGATCCCACGGCCATGGACGTGCCCTGACGCCGATGGCGGTATGCTCGCGCGGCCCCCAACGCGGAGGATGGCCCCTGGCGCTCGTTCCCCTCTACAAGCCGCAAGACCTGGTGAAGAAGGCCTCGAAGCAGGCCGTCTTCCCGTCCCTCACGGTGCCGGCGCCGCCGTCCCAGCAGCGGTCGCTCGTCGGGTTGAAGCGCTTGATGCACGAGCGCAACCTGGACCCGCACGGACTGGAGGCCACGGTCTACGACACGCAGGGCTGTGTGCTCAGCGGGGCGCTGCACGAGGCCGTCGACCTGTCGGAGAACACGAACCCCATCACCGAGCCGGGCACCGGCGTCATGTTCAACGGGGACCACAACCTGCTGGCCCTGGTGGTGGGCGGCCCCGTGGTCGCGCAGTCCTTCGACATCTACTACCTGCACTGGGGCTTCGACAGCACCCACTGCGTGCGGCTGGGCTCGCACGCGAACTACTTCGTCACCGCCGCCCTCCAGGGGTGCTCCATCTTCGTCACCGGAGACCCCGCTTCGCCGACGGTGTACCACCTGAACGCGAACTCGGCGGGAGCGAACGCGCCCAACGACGCGGCGAGGTATCAGGCGAAGGTCCAGGTCATGGAGGCCCGCTTCAACGCAGCCCGGAAGACCCTGGGCGGCAGCCAGCAGTCGTCGGCCTCCGCGTCAATGCATGACTACATGCCCGGCATGCTGAGCACGGCGGGCACCGCGCAGCTCGAATACGAGCGCGGCGTGAGCGGCGCCTCCTGGTACGACGTGGGCACGCATGGCTTCCGGTCGTTCTGGAAGGTGGACCAGGACGAGCTGATGCAGTTCGGCACCGTGTTCGGGGTGCGGGAGTCGGGGCGCTGGTCCTTCTACTTCCAGAAGCGCAGCCGCCATGAGTACCGCTACAAGACCTGGATGTCCGGCCGCGCCCGCCATGCCGAATGGAGCGCGGAGTGCCACCGGTTCTGGCCCGCCTGAGCGGCATCTGCTCAAGTGCCGTCCGCTCACTTCCCTGGGAGGGAACGGATGGACGGCACGTACAAGTCACTGCGCATCGAGAAGGCCGACGGCATCGCCGAGCTGGTGCTCACCGGCCCGGGCAAGGGCAACGCCATGGGCCCCGACTTCTGGCGGGAGATGCCCGAGGCGCTCCGAGCGCTGGACGCTGACGACGCCGTGCGCGTGCTGCTGGTGCGCGGTGAGGGGCAGAACTTCACCTACGGCCTGGACCTGATGGGGATGATGGAGTCCCTGGGGCCGCTGCTCACCGGCGAGAGCAACCTGGCGCTGGAGCGCAGCCGGCTGCTCAAGCTGATTGGAGAGATGCAGCAGGCCACGGAAGGCATGGCCCGGTGCAGGAAGCCCGTCATCGCCGCGGTGCATGGCTGGTGCATTGGCGGGGGCATGGACCTCATCGCAGCGTGTGACTTCCGGTACTGCTCGCAGGAGGCGAAGTTCTCCCTGCGCGAGGTGAAGGTCGGCATCGTCGCGGACCTGGGCGCGCTCCAGCGGTTGCCGCGCATCATTGGCGAGGGGAACACGCGCGAGCTGGCCTACACAGGCGGTGACGTGGACGCGGCGCGCGCGCTGCGCATGGGCCTGGTCAACGAGGTCTTCCCTTCCCCCGAGGCCCTGCTCACGGAGGCGCGGGCGACGGCGAGGCGCATCGCGGACAACCCGCCGCTCGTGGTCCAAGGCGCCAAGCAGGTGATGGAGTACTGCGCGGACAAGTCCATCGCGGACGGGCTGCGCTACGTGGCGGTGTGGAACTCGGCGTTCCTCCAGTCACTGGATTTGACGGAGGCCTTCTCCGCCTTCGCCGAGCGCCGTCCGCCCAAGTTCCAGGGGCGCTGAGGAAAAGGGCATTCCAGGACCACGAGCGCGAGGCACTGCGCACGTGGCTTGCGAACGAGCAGGTCCAGGCGCCGAAGCCCGCGAAGTTCAACGTGCGGACATACCAGCGCGAAGCCATGCCCGCGCCCGTCGTGAGCGCGGGCGTGAAGAAGCTCGCGTCCGTTCCACGCAGGCTGGTGTCGCTGCTCGGCAGGCATGTGAGCGACGCGAAGCTCCCGGCGGAGTTGAAGAAGCTGAAGCTGCCCAAGACCCAGGGGAAGCTGAAGGACACGAAGCGCGGCATCACCGTCAGTGTCGGGCGCGGCGGCGTGATCCGCGAAGTGCATCTCGGCAAGAACTACGACGGTCCGCTTGCGTTCAAGCTGCCCTCGGGCGTGAACGATTTCACGGCGACGAAGCTCCTGGGGAAACCGACGGGCGAACTCAAGAAGAAGGACGGCGGCAGTGTCTGGGAGAAGGTCCTCGATGCCGACCGTGGCATCTATTTCTCACGCAGCAGTGGTCATTTCGACTGGTGGTCGGAACACCGGTTCTTCATCAAGACGAAGTGACCTCTCCACGCTCCTCCACGTCAGGGGGAGCACATGCCCAGGTGCGGCAGGTCGGTTCCGCACCTGAGTTCCTGAGCACCCTGATAGGCCATACGCTCCAGCGATGATAGTCTCCCGCCACGACAATGAATTGACGCGGGGCCAAGCATGTCTCGATTCCGGAAGCTGACTGGAGACACCTCCAACCACATTGTCGCCCGGACACGAAATAGGACGCTGTTGGCCGAGGACAAAGGCAAGCGCGCCGCTTCCATCAACAAGCCTGGCTTCATCGACCGTAAGAGTTCACGGGGGCCGGCGGCCGCGAGTGTGAGCTGAGATTACGTGCCGGGGAGTAGCGAGAGCGCGGGAGTGCCGTCCAGATGGGATTCGAGAGCGGTCGTGAGATAGTCGAGCACGTTGCGCTCCTGCTTCCTGAGGCTCATCACGACGGTGAGGATGCGCTCGACGAAGCGGCTGCCGTCCTCGCTCTGGGTGCCGAAGCTCGTCTTGCGCCAGATGACCGCATGGCGCAGGTCCCTCTCGGCGACGTTATTAGTGGGCTCGACGTCCTCGGTATAGACGAACGTCCAGAGGGCGTCCTTGAGCTTGAGGATTTCCCTGGCGGTGCCGGCCACCTTCTTCGGACACACGTCCGCGGCCTCCGACAGGAGCCGCTCCACCTCTCGCATCAGCGGCCGCATCTTCCGCTGGAAGGTAGCGCGCTGGAGCAGCCCATCGCGCGCCAGATGCCACCATTCGAAGAGGACGAAGACTTCGGCCAGCAGCAGCTCTCCCAGCCGCTTCGCCTCCCCGCCGCGCTCGACGAAGCCCTCGAACTCGCGCACCAGGTGCGCCCAGCAGACCTGCCGCTTGAGGGCGTGCACCCAATTGTAGGCACACCACCTGTCGGAGATGAGCGTGCCTCGAAAGTCTTCTCCCTGCATCGTTTGGGCGACGGCCTTGCCGCGACTCTTGACGATGAGGAAGACCGCCACGACTGCGGTGCTGGCTACCCACAGCCAGGCTCTCGCATGCTTCTGCCACCAGCCGGTTTCATCCTGGTGCACGGCCGGCTGCGCCTGCACGTACGCACGTGCCTCATCCACCGGCGCCGCCAGGTGTCATGGGCCGCCCCATCGGATCGCGCGTGGGTCACCTCCTCGGATCGCAGTCTCGATCACTCCAACCAGCCCGCGTGCTCGGAAGCGTCAAGGGTCGGCTACGCCGAAACCTGAACGGTTCTGCGCCCTTGACCCTCCCTCCGCGCGCGGGCGAAGGGCAACCGGCCGCAAGCGGCCAGTCCTGAGCGATCAGGAGTCGCGATCCGTTTGGCCGACCCGGATGCGGTCCATGACCCCGGCCCCTGACAGCCAGGGCCTGGCTCACCAAGTACTCAAGGTTGCTGACGCTGCCGAGCGCCAGCTCCACGCCCAGCACGTCCTCCAGCAACTCCTGCACCAGCCGCTTGGACAGGCGGAAGCGTCCGGTGGCCAGAGCGATGAAGCCCGTCAGGCGCGGACCGAAGCTGCCCTCGGGCACTCCCGCCGGCAACGGTGCGCAGCGCCAGGCGTTGCAGCCGGCGCACCAGCCAGCGTGCAACTCGTACTGCTTCACCTCGGGCACGATGCGCGGCAACTCCACCACCTGGTGGATTCGTGCGGGAGGCGTGCTCTCCAGTCGCAACAGGGGGCCGGTGCAGCCCGTGCAGCGCTCCGGTGAGGGCACCGCAACCACCTGCGTCACCTTGTCCGGCGGCATCAGCTCGCGCTTGCGGCCCTTGTGTCCGGGCTGGCCTCCGGGCTTACGCCCGGTCGGCTCCGACTTCCTGGGCGGCGTACCAGGCGGGTCCGAGGACGGAGGCTTCGAGGAATTCCGCGAGGTGCTACGCAGCCGCGCCTCCAACTCCGCAATGCGAGCCTCATGCTGCTCGATTCGCGCGAGCGCCGCGCTCAGCAGTCGCTCCAGCTCCGCAATACGCGCATCTCTCGGGTCGGGCGTGGCCACGTCCCAGTATTTCTAATCCGCCCCCGGCCCACGTCGAGCGTGGTGAGACCCACCGTCCGCAGCCCAACTGGCCCCTCATGCGAGCGCCACCCCGTGAACGCTTACAGTCGATCGACCGATCAGTGTGTAGCTTTTGCGTGTACATGATCCGCGAAAGGCAGCCGACCAGAAAACACCACAAGACATTGCAGATCAATGTGCATTTTCATCTTTAGCTAACCGCCTATTGTGTATCAAGCGCGATGTGGTCGAAGGATACGTTCGTGGGCTTGTCATACTCCCAGCCCGGCGCGTCACTTGGGCTGGCCTCGATGACCAGACGAGTGGGCGGAGCGGCTACAGCGCGGCTTGACCTTGGTTTTTCCTACTCCCCAAGGGCCGCGAAAAGTAACAACTGGCGTATTCGGAAGCTTAAACGCTGCAGCCAAATCAGTCTTAACCTGCGAGATGCCCATCAATGAATCCTTTATCGTCGCAACTGCCTACACCTCTCAGACAAGCCATCGGCAAGAACTGGCTCGGTGCTTAGGGCTTCACCGGTTCGCACGAGAAGAAGAGCGTGCGGTTTTTTGCCGCGTCCTGTCCGAGGGCACCTTCCCACGTCGTGTCTTCTGTCTGGTCGCTTTTTTCACACCCTTGCGCGGCTTTACTCCAGACACGACTTCACGCATCTCGTCGTTGAACCGCCTGATGAACATCATCGCATTCATGAGCGCATCCACAGGACCTTGACCGAAGATAGGCGTCACCTTGGTCAAATGCCCCTCGATCATCACTGGCGTGTACCAGCAGCGCTCCTGCGGGAAATGGACAGGCCGCCCTACCGTGAGCCTTGAAGTGCGCCGTTTGCCCTCGGGAGTAGTGTATCTCCAGTAATCATCCGCGATAGGGGCTTCGATCACAGTCAACTGCGGGCGCCAATCATCTTCGGGCACATGTCACCTCAGCGGTTAGATTTAGCGGGAGGACCGAAATACGCATTGCAAAACACAATGCACGCTCCTTTGGAGGCCCTGCTAGTCGCCCAGCATGATTGCCTGATCACATTCTGTCTTGCAGTCCTGTCAGGAAGCGCTCTACAGAACGACTCCATGGCCTCACCACCGGCCGCGCATGCCTGCGTGCACGCAAGTGACTTCCAAGGGTCTTTGATATTCGGCTCATATTCCTCGCTTGGAGTTGCGGGAGCCGAGTCTGATACCAAGATCCTCTCTGGGGCTGCAGCATCGCTCCGAAAAAGATTCTGGGAGGCCGTGCTCCGCCATTGGGAGGACGGTCCCGATTCAGTTACGGGCGCTCCCAAAGAAGGCCTTGAGGCAGGAGTTGTTGCGCACGCCACCAATAGGAACGGGCAGACGGAGAGTGCATGGAGCCGTGGCATGAGGTCCCACCAGCATATGTGTAGTTCTTTCGGCAGCCAATACCCTGCGCACATCCTGATCACGGCACGAAAGATTCAGGCTGGCACGTGTAGGGCCAGGCTTGATTCAAACTCGGGCGTCTTTGATCGCGTGGGCAGAGTATGAGGCGAGCAGGGACACGAAGACAATGCTGCGTCGTCTGGCCGGGTGGCCGCGTAGTGAGTTCGAGCCAAGGGAAGAAAGGCGGAGGGTCCGACGAGACTATCAAGAGAGAGTGGGAAGGTGCATGGTGAGTGTCAACGTAGTTGTCGCGTTGAAGATCAGCACTTCGGTGAGGGCAACCGTGTCGGTGCGGGCCGAGGCCGGAGCCATAGGGTAGCTGGGGATGTAGGCCTTCAATGCGTTCGAACGCCCAGCGAAGAGAATGGGGCGTGTTGGCGTGCGGGGAGAAGCCCTCCAGGAAGGAGCACCGAGGCTGCTTGCTGGGAGGGAGCAGGACATCCAGTTCCTGTCAGCGCAGTCGCGGCTGCAGGGAATTCGCTTGGTATGCCTGCTGCGCGTCCTTGGGCCCTTGCGCGGGGACAGCACTGTTCCCTCCGGCCGCCTGTGCTCGTACGCCCCATGCTCC
>NZ_RAWF01000336.1:0-9438 GCF_003612075.1 Corallococcus sp. CA041A | reverse complement strand
CGTGGGGGCTTCGTGGCCCGTGCGTTCTTGGACCGGGAGGGCTTCGCCGGACGCGCGGAGCCGGTGGCCGGTGCGGGCTTGGACGGACGGCCTTGCTCGCCATGCGGCGGCTTCGTCGGACGCCCGTAGTCGATAGTCGGAAGCGGCCTCTCCCTGGACGCGGGGCCTGCACCTTCGTCGGCGGGAGGAGGCCGGGGCGCGGGCCGGCCGTGGCTGATGGCCGGTGGCGGCGGCTTCGGCGGTCTGGGGGCTTCCGGGTGCTGTGCCTTCGCGGCCTGGGCCCGCAGCGTGTCCACTTCCTTGCGCAGCCGGATGACCTCCGCGGAGAGCTGGGCGTAGGAGTCGCGCACCAGCCCGTTGAACACGCGCTGCCGGCCCAGGGTCTCGTTGATCAACACCTGGCACGTCTTGCGGAAGGCCCATTTGGCCAGCAGCACCGCCTGCCCCATGCCGGCGCGGTGCGTGTGCAGCGGCAGGGCCCGCGTCGTGTCCGCGTTCTCCTCCAGCGCGTGCATGTTGAAACTCAGCGGCTCCACGCGCGGCTCCACGCCGTCCTCCGGCACCTCCGCCGGTTCCGACGTGGGCAGCCCGCGCACGCGCAGCCGCTCCTCGATGCGGGCCACCAGGGCCCTCGTGGGAATGTCCCGTCCGAGCAGCTTCATCGGTGTGTCTCCTCCACGATGCGCGCCATCTCTTCCCGGTACGCCGCGACCACCTGGGGCCACGTGTGCCGTTGCGCGTAGATGCGGGCCCTCTTGCCCATCGCGTCCCGGGCCTCGCCCACCTCGCGCAGCCCTTCCACGAACGACGCAAGCCCCCGGTACACCCGGCCCGCGCCACTGCGCTCCACCTGTCCCACGAGCACCTCCGAGTGCCCGTTCACCAGCACCGGCGTCCCCTGCGCGAACGCCTCCAGCGTCAGGAGCGACAGGCTCTCGAACTTCGACGGCACCACCACCGCCAGCGCTCCCGCCAGCGCGTCGTGCTTGTCCTGCTCGGAGATGCGCCCCACGTGCCGCACGCCCTCTCCGCTCACGTCCATGTGCGCTTCGCCCGCGAGCACCAACTCCGGCGCGTCCTGGTAGCGCTCCCGCAGCTGGCGGTGGAACTTCAGCAGGTCCGGCACGCCCTTGCCCGGCTCCAGCCGGCCCACGTAGAGCAGGTAGCGGCCGTGCACGCCGTACTTCGCCCGGAAGCGGTCGGGCACCGACGGCAGCGCGTCCACGCCCACGCCCACCACGCGCGCCCGCGCATGGTTCGGGTGGAAGCGCCCGAGCATCTCGACCTCCTCCGGCGTGTTGCACATCAGCACCCGGGGACGGTTGAACACGTCCCCATAGACGCCGAAGCGGATGGGCGGCTCGTCATGCGCGGTGGGCACCAGCAGCGCGCGGTCCGACACCAGCGGCAGCCCCCACGCCGTGGGCGCGTAGAGGTACGTGAAGAACAGGTAGCCGTCGTACGCGTCCTGCGTGGTGGCCAGGTGCTCCATCAGCCCGGGGCTCAGCGGGCCCTGCTCGGCCACCCACTGCTCTTCACGCAGTCGCTCGTTGCCGTGCCCGAACACGTGGCGCGACATGTCGTTGAATGCGTGGATGTTGCGCGTGCGCGTCACCGGGAAGCGCAGCACCTTCGTGCGGCCAAAGCGGTCCTCGCCGGGCGGGAAGGTGTTCTCCCACGTCAGGTGGTTCTTCGCGCAGGTCGTCACCACCGTGACGTCCCAGTGCGGCGCCAGGTGCTCCGCCACCTGCGCGGCGTGGCTCTCCGCTCCGCCCGTCACCTCGCCAAAGCGCTGCACCACCAGCGCCACGCGCGGCCGCTTCGCCGGGGCCTTGCGCGGACGGGGCGGCGGCGCCACCACACCCTCCAGCGCTCGCGTGAGCGACACCTGCGCGGCGGTGGGGGAGAAGTGCTGGAGCCGGCGCGCCTGGCCGTCGAGCACCGACTTGCGCAGGTCCTTGTCCTCGCACAGGTCCACCACCAGCTCCGCGAGGAACGCGTAGCGCTTCTGGTCGAACGCGATGCCCGCGCCGCCCAGCGTCTCCGGCACCGCGGCCGCCGCGTACGCCAGCACAGGCACTTCGGAGGCCATGGCCTCGATGATGGGCACGCTGAAGCCCTCGTGCTCGCTCATGGAGACGAACACGGACGCGGAGCGGTACACGGCCACCAGCTCCGGATGCGACAGGCGCCCCAGGAAGTGCACTCCGCTCAAGTCCTTCATCTCGCGCTGGAGCGACTTGAAGTAGCGGCTGCCCGGCTCGTAGCCGCCGACAATCAGCAGGCGCGCCTGGGGACGGATGCGAAGCAGTTCCCGGTGCAGCGCGAGCAGGTCCTCGAAGCGCTTGTGCGGCATCACCCGGCTCACCGACACCAGGGTGGGGCCGGGCCCGGCCAGCTCCGCGAGCTTCGCCGCATCCGCCACGGACGCGGCGAAGCGCTCCTGCTCGATGAAGAGCTGCACGGTGTGCACGTTGCGGTGGCCCGCGACGCGCAGCTCCGCGCTGTTGTAGTCCGAGTCCCCGATGGACACGTCCAGGAAGGGCGCCATCGCGGCCACCTGCGCGCGGCCCGCAACCAGCGCGTGCTCCAGCGGCGTGTCCTGGTAGAAGCGCGCGGGGCTGATGTTGTGGAACACCACGCCGCGCTTGCAGTCCATGTGCATCAGCCGCCCGCTCAGCGGGGACGCGATGCCGTGGTGGTACAGCACCAGGTCATCCGGCTTCGGCTTCAGCGTGAAGACGTGGCGGGCCAGGCCCTGCAGCCCTCCGGCGACCTCTTCCGCGTAGATGTCTCCCACGTGCCCCATGCGGCGCAGCAGGAGTTGCAGGTGCAGCGCGGCCTGACCGGAGGCGTCGCCGGGGCCGAAGCTTGGGATCAACTGATGGACCGCCATGGAGGGCCGTGTGTACCACACGGGCATGGTATGAGGCGGCCCGTGTCGACCCCCGGACCCATCGCCTTCGACGCCACCCTGTGGGACGAGCCCACCACTGGCATCGGCCTGTACACCCGTTGCCTCGCGGAGGCGCTCGAAGCCCGGGGCGTCCGGCTGGACCGGATGGGCGCGCGCAAGTCCGGCGAACATCCGCGCGGCGTCCAGAAGCGAACGTCGTGGACGCTGGCCACGCTGCCCCGGCTGCTCAAGGCCACGCCGCCGCCCGTCTACCACGCGCTCAGCAACTTCAACCTGCCGCTGCGGCGCACGCCGGGCACCGCGTACGTGCTCACCGTGCACGACCTGGTGCCGTTGGATTTTCCGCACACCGTCTCCGCGCCGTACCGCTGGCAGTTCCGGCTGTGGCTCGCGCGCAGCCTGATGCTCGCGGACCGGCTGGTGTGCATCAGCGAGAGCACGCGCCAGGACCTGCTGCGCCGCTTCCCCCAGGTGGAGCCGCGCACCGTGGTGGTGCACAACGGCGTGGACCACGTGAACGCGACCCCTCTGAACGAGGCGGACGAGGAGTTCCTCCACGCGCTCAACCTGCCGAAGGACTACGTGCTGTACGCGGGCTCGCTCGACGTGCGCAAGAACGTGGAGCTGGTGCTGGAAGCGCAAGAGCGGCTGCACGCGCGCGGCCGGTCCTTCACGCTCGTGCTCGCGGGGCAGGCCTGGTACGGCTCCGGCAAGGTGGAGACGCGCATCGAGCGGCTGCGCTCGGAAGGCCTGGACGTGCGGCCCCTGGGCTACCAGACCCCCGCCATCTTCTACGCGCTGATGCGCCGCGCGGCGCTGTTCGTCTTCCCGTCGCGCTACGAGGGCTTCGGACTGCCGCCCCTGGAGGCCATGCGCCTGGGCACGCCCACGGTGGTGTCCACGGAGGGCTCGCTGCCGGAGGTGTGCGGCGACGCCGCGCCCGCGGTGGATCCAGACGACGCGGAAGGCCTGGCGGCGGTCATCGACCGGTTGCTGCGTTCGCCGGAGGAGCGCCGCGCGCTGTCGGAGGCGGGCCAGCGTCAGGCCGCGAAGTTCACCTGGGCCCGCACCGCGGAAGGGATGCGGGCCGCTTACGATGCGGCGCTGCGCCACCGGTAGGCGCCCGTGGTCAACCGGCCCGTGAAGGGCCTCCTGGAGGAACATGCGACTGCTCGTGTGGAGTGGAATCGTCTGCGGAATGCTGCTCGGGTGCGCGGGGTCGAACGCGGCGCGCAAGGACGAGGCCCAGGAGCCGGCCCCCACCGCCCAGCAGGAGGAGGCGCCGCCCACCCCCGTGACGCCCCCGGAGAAGAAGGCCGAGTCGCCCGCGGCGGAGGCGGAGAACCAGGAGGCGCCCATCGTCATGCCCCTGGAGATCACGGAGACGCCCGCGCCCCGCGACCCGCTCGGCATTGAATCGCAGAGCGTGAAGGGCAACGTGCTCACGCTCAACGTCCGCCACGGCGGCGGCTGCAAGGAGCACCGCTACGGCCTCGCGTGGGACGGGCGCTTCACCAAGACGGCCGCGGGCGAGCCGCGCGCGGAGCTCACGCTGCTCCACGACGCGAACAACGACCGGTGCAAGGCGATGGTCTACAAGGAGCTGGCCTTTGACTTGTCCACGCTGAAGCAGGAGTGGAGCGAGAAGGGCCACGGCGACCACGCCACGCTCCACCTGGACTTCAACGGCGTGCCGGACCAGTCCGCCAACTTCAAGTTCTGACAGGTGCATGACCCTGCGCGAGGAGGTCCTCGCGCAGGCGCGTCAGCACCTTGCCCAGCAGGTTCAGCCCCCGCCACGTGGACGGGTCCTGGATGCGCGGGTCCTCCGCGGAGAGCCCCACGCCCCAGATGCGGTCCAGGGGACTGGCCTCCACCAGCTCCGTGCCCGCCGTGGCGAGCAGCGCCTCCAACAGGTGCGGGTGCTGGGTGAACTTCGCGTGGTTGCCCTCGTAGACGATGCGCTCACGCTCGCGCTCCCAGAGGGCCGCGTCGAACGGGGTCACCTTGCGGCCCAGCGCCTTGTGCTGCTTGGGCGTAGCGGCGCGCAGCATCTGCTCCAGCACGCGCGTGTCACCGAACAGGCGCGCCTTGCCCGCCATCATGTACTGCTCCGCGCAGGTGTACCGCACGCCGTCCACCGTGAAGACGGACGGGTGCCACTGCGAGAAGAAGGAATCTTCCTTCCAGAAGAACGTGAACCGCGCCGTCGTCGTCGTGCCCATCCCAGGCCTCCTTGAAATCTTCGTGTAATAGTGACACGAACGTGCGGCGATGGAGGAACCTGACTGGGGGCCCTACAATGGCCGTCCGCTCCCCATGCGACTTCAAGAAGCCCAGAAGCTGTTGGACCGCTGTTTCACCGGTACGCGGGAGGGTGCGCCTCGCCTCCACGAGCCCTCGGACCCCCGCTTCGCGGAGCGGGGTGGCGCGGTGTGGCTGGAGTACCGCTGGTACGTGCGCGAGCGCGGCATCGCGGAGGTGTTCCTCAAGTGGGACCGGGTGCCGCCCGGGAACGAGAAGACGGTGGAGGCCACGGTGCTGCGCACGCACCTGTTGGGCCAGTCCCCGATGCTGTCCCAGCGCGCGCTGCGCACGGTGGAGGGCGGCACGCCCGCGCCGGAGCGGGTGCTGGACGTGCTCAAGAACGACGGCATCCGCCGCGAGTGCGTGGCCCGGGGCCGCACCACCGTGACGGTGGAGCACTGGGAGAGCCGGCGTCCCGCGGCGCTGTTGGACGAGGCGCGCTTCGCGGAGCTGGCCGCGCCCCTGGATGCGGAGGACTCCACGCCGGAGGGCCGTCACGAGGCCGTGCAGCGGCTGGCGGACGCAGAGCGCAGTCCGCGCGTGCAGGACGTGCTCCTGCGGCTCGTCGCGCGCAAGCCGTCGCTGATGGCCCTGCGCATCCTGTCGGAGTGGGGTGAGGTGCAGGCCCGCGAGTACCTCCAGCGGGACCTGGCCGCCGTGAAGCCGGGCAACGCGGCGGACCTGTGGGCCCTCACCGCGTTGGACCGGCGCCTGGAGGCGTGGCAGTCGCTGGCGCGCCCTACGTAAGGCGCGCCAGCGGTGCGTCAGTGCGAGCCCACCCGGGGGCCCAGCACGTCGCGCAGCGCATCCGCGACGGTGAGCTTCGGGTCCCAGCCCAGCGCGCGCAGCTTGCCCGGGTCCGCCACGAGGCTGGGGATGTCCGAGGGGCGCAGCCGCGCCGGGTCCAGCTCGATGCTCGCCTGCACGCCGGACAGCTGGAGCATCTCCTCCAGCAGGCTGCGGATGGTGCGGCCCTCGCCGCTGCCCACGTTGTAGGCCTGGCCGGCCTCGCCCTTGAGCAGCAGCAGCCGGTACGCGTCCACCACGTCCTTCACATGGGAGAAGTCCCGGATGGCGTCCAGGTTGCCCGTGCGCAGGATGGGGTCCACCGTGCCCAGCGCGATGGCGCGGATCTGCGCCGCGAACGACGGCACCACGAAGGTGGGGTCCTGCCCCGCGCCCAGGTGGTTGAAGGGCCGGGCGAGGATGACCTCCATGCCGTAGCTGCGGAAGAACTGCTCTCCGGCCAGCTCCCCCGCGGACTTCGACGCCGCGTAGGGGCTGAGCGGCACGTGCCGGTGCGACTCCTCGGCGCGCGTTCCTTCCGCGACGGGGCCGTACACCTCACCGGAGCCCACCAGCAGCACTCGCGCCTTGGGGGCGCTCTCACGCAGGGCGGTGAGCAGGTGCACCACGCCCATGGTGTTCACCGCGAAGACGCGCGCGGGGTTCTGGTGGCTCTTGGCCACCGAGCTGAAGCCGGCCAGGTGCAGCACCGCGTCCGGCTTCACCTCGGAGACCGCCGCCTTGACCTTCGCCTCATCGGCGATGTCGAAGTGCAACGCGGTGCTGCTGATGCCCTCGCCGCGAGGCCCGTGCACCTCCACCACTTCATCGCCGGCCGCCCGAAGGGCAGCGCACGCATGACGGCCGACGAATCCATCCGCTCCCGTGACGAGGACGCGCATCTTACCGCTGTCCTGCCTTCACTCGCTCCAGGTCCGCGTCGACCATCATCTCCACGAGCTGCTTGAAGCGCACCGTGGGCTCCCAGCCGAGCTTCTCCTTGGCCTTGTCGTACTTGCCGATGAGCAGGTCCACCTCCGCGGGGCGCACGAACGCGGGGTCGATCTTCACGTGCTTCTGGTAGTCCAGGCCCACGCGCGAGAAGGCGATCTCCACCAGCTCCCGCACGGTGTGCGTCTCGTTGGTGGCGACGACGAAGTCCTCCGGCGTCTCCTGCTGGAGCATGCGCCACATGGCGTCCACGTAGTCGCCCGCGAAGCCCCAGTCGCGCTTGGCGTCCAGGTTGCCCATGGGCAGCGTGTCCTGGAGGCCCATCTTGATGCGCGCCACGTTGTACGTGACCTTGCGCGTGACGAACTCCAGGCCACGGCGGGGCGACTCGTGGTTGAAGAGGATGCCGCTCACCGCGAAGAGCTTGAAGGACTCGCGGTAGTTCACGGTGATGTGGTGGCCGTACGCCTTCGCCACGCCGTACGGGCTGCGCGGGTAGAAGGGCGTGTCCTCCGACTGCGGGACTTCCAGCACCTTGCCGAACATCTCGCTGGAGGACGCCTGGTAGAAGCGCACCTGCGGGCGGGTGTGGCGGATGGCCTCCAGCATCTTCGTCACGCCCAGCGCGGTGAACTCACCGGTGAGCACCGGCTGGTTCCAGCTGGTGGGCACGAAGGACTGTGCCGCCAGGTTGTAGACCTCGTCCGGCTGGGTGAGGTTCAAGAGCGCCGCGAGCGAGAACTGATCCAGCAGGTCGCCCTGGTGCAGCGTCACCTTTCCCTGCAGGTGCGCGATGCGCTCGAACTTCTCCTCGGAAGAGCGGCGCACCATGCCGTGCACCTCGTAGCCCTTCTTGAGGAGCAGCTCCGCCAGATAGCTGCCGTCCTGCCCCGTGATGCCAGTAATGAGTGCGCGCTTGGCCATGGCCCTTGTCTGTTCGCTGGGAGACGCTGTTCGTTGTACCCGAGGCTTTCGCCGTCTGCCAACCGTTCCAGGGTTTCAGGGAACTTGAAGAGTGACGTGCCTATGCCTAGGTAGGGAGCGACCTGCCCAGGAGCCGCCCATGCGCAACCTCTCCCTCCCTGCATTGACGGTCGTGCTCATGAGCACGGCGGCGGGGGCCCAGACGGCTCCCGTGGCGGTGCCCTACACCGTGCAGACCCAGCCCGGAGCGCGCTCCGGGGGCGGCACCGTGAACGACGTGGCCCTGTGGGTGAACCCGGCCGACCCGGCCGCGAGCCGACTCATCACGGCGGACCAGAACAACGGCCTGTTCACCTACGCCCTGGACGGCGGGGAGGTGCAGGGCAACACCGAGGGCACGTCCGTGAGCGTGGACGTGCTGGGCGGCTTCCCGCTGGCGGGCGGTACGAACGCGGCGCTGGTGCTCAGCGCCAACCCCACGCTGTCGGGGCTCGTTCCCTACGTGATGGATGCCACGGCGGATGGTGGCGGGCTCACCCGCCTGTCACCCACGGTGGCCCCGCTGGACGTGGGCGTCAGCTACGCGACGGTGCGGCTGGCCCGCGGGGCGGATGGGACCATCCAGGCCTTCGGTGGACTCGCGGCTGGCGGCCTGCGGCAGTTCGCGCTGACGCCCACCGACGGCGGCGTCACGGGGACCCCGGTGCGGGACATCCCGGCCGGTACGGTGCTGGGACTGGCGGTGGACCCGGCGTACCGCGCGCTCTACGTGGCGCAGCAGGGGCAGGGGCTCTACCGCTACGGCGCGGACGCGGACGCCGGCATCCTGGGCACGCAGGTGGTGGGCCTGGGGGACGGCGGCCTGACGTCCGTGGGGCGCCTCGCGCTGTACGAGGCGTCCGGGGTGGACGGCTACCTCGTGGCGACGGATCCGAGCGCGAACACCTTCGTCGTCTTCGACCGGCGCACGCTGGGCCGGGTGGGCGCGTTCCAACTGGTGCAGGACGGCGGCACGGACGCGGTGGAGCAGTCGCGCGGGCTGGTGGCCTACTCGGGCGCGCTGGGCACGGCCTTCCCGGAGGGGCTCTTCGTCGCGCATGACGGCGTCAGCAGCAGCACGTTGACCGACAACCTCAAGCTCACCTCGTGGGGCAACGTGGCGCGGGCGTTCTCGCCGCCGCTCATCATCGCGCAGCAGCCGGCGGACGGCGGCGTGGACGGCGGCGTGGACGGCGGCACCGGCAACGACGGCGGTGGCGGCGTCATCGTCAATCCGGGCGACGGCAACCCCAATGGCGGTGGCGGCGGGACCGACGACGACAGCGGCTGTGGGTGCACCAGCACGTCGGTGCCGGCCATCGCGACGCTGGGGCTGCTGGCCATGTCGCTCCTGGGCCGCCGGCGCCGGAGCTGACGCTCGAAGCGGGTTGAAAGCGACAGGGGGGCGGGATGAAGTGCGCGCCCCATGCGCTCCTTCCGTTCCTCCGTCCTCGCGCTCGCGGTGCTCGCCTCCGCCTGCAAGGGCGGCCCGACGCCCGCACCCGCCAACACCC
>NZ_RAWF01000335.1:0-9501 GCF_003612075.1 Corallococcus sp. CA041A | reverse complement strand
TATAAGAGACAGGGGGGGGCACGGTGCCCCGGTCACGGGCGAGGTACGTCACCCAGCCAAGCCACGGGTCGTCCTTGCCCTGCCTACCATCCATCGCCCGATACGTCTCGGACATGGCCACCGCCCAATCGGGTTCCCACGCCAGTGCCATGCTGCGCGTCACGTTCGTCAGCATGGAGGCTGTGAGCATTCGCTCCGCGCTCGCCCCTTTCGATGGGATTGACAGGACGCACACGTTGGCGGTGCTGTTCTGCTCGTAGCTCCCGCAGGTCATATTGACGATGACCATCTCCTTGGGAGGACCGTCGTTGTATGCGCTGACCCTCAGCCCCAATTGCTCGAAGGCGGGTCCGCCCGGCTCACGGTTGACACCACGCCGGAACGCTTCTGTCAGGGTGGGTAGGTCGGGAGGCATGAGGGGCGTCTTGCGTCCCTTGCCGCGCGGCTTGGGAATCTTGTTCCAGCTCCCCAGCAGGGGATCGCATGCGGCGAGCATGTTGAAAAAGGCCGCCGCACGCTGGGCACACGCCTCGGGAGACTCTCGTCGCGGACCCCAGTAGGCACCTGCATAGTAGGTCTCTGGATAGGTCCCGGAATCAGCGGGGGTCGTCATGAGGTGTATCTCTCAAGGGTTCAACGGGTGCACCGAGGTGGGGATGACGATGATCTCCGTGACGCTGTTGCTCTCTAGCAACTTCCGAATGGAGTCTGCCGCATGCTTCTCCGCGACGTGCCATTCAATCCGAATGCCCATTCCCCGGACGATGGCGACCTGGCGCTGTCCTTGGGTCACGAGTTCGTCGGCCTTGCCCGAAAGGCTGAACCAAGCCTTGGGATCGAGGTTGTCCTCGAAGAACGCAGCGTAGCCGGGGCCCTTGGCGTCCAGGAGCACGTCATCCCTGAACCCATCGAACTTGACGCCCCCGGCCTTCGTACTCGTGCCGCCGACCCAGTACACCTCATCCGCCGTGTGCCCGGTGATCTGCTCCTGGTAGCGCCGGGCACGCGGAGACATCGCCTCCTTTGCGGGCGCCCACTGCCCGGGCCCCTTGGACGGAGCCGCGCCACTGCCAGTCGTGTTCGCGCGCTGGAGGATGATGGCCGCCCCGGGCCCACCGCTCAGCACCGTCGCCGCGCGTCCTGCTGGCACTGAGACCCGTTCCAGCGCCAGCGCGCCTTCCACCGACAGCGAGAGCACCGGCATCGTGGCCTCCACGCCCACCGACATTCCCTTCAGCGTCCGCGTCGTGGCCGAGGCCGCGCCCGCGGTGAAGAGCAGTCCTGTCGTCAGCCGCGACACTTCACGGATCTGCTCGCCACGGGGCATGAACTGGAATCGCTCCCAGTACGCGGGCGATGCCGCGATGAGCGCCGCCACGCCCGCTGGCAGGTGGCGCAGGCCCGCGATGCTGTCCACGGGACGCGTGAGCAACTGTCCCAGCGCGTGGTACAGCTCCACGAATGCATCCTCGGCTCCATCCAGGGTGCGGCTGATGACGTCCGCGTCGTCGTACACCTCGGCCAGGGGCCGCCAATCCGAGGACTGGAGCTGCGCGTCCACGTTCCGGAAGACGCCGCCCTTACCGCTGTAGAAGCGGCCCAGCTCGAAGCCATGGGCTCGGAAGGCGCCGTCCTTCCATTCAACCGTTGCCACCTTCTGTTGGGTGCGCCCGGTGAGTGCCCACGCGAGATAGCCGTCAGGTCGCAGAACCGCGATCTGCTCCCGGGAGAAGCGCTCCACCCGCCGCGACAGCTCCTTCCGTTTGACTTCGCCTCCCTCCATCACCTCGCGCAGGATGAAGCCCGCGGCCATGCGAGGCGGGAAGGTGCTCAACGTGACGGGCTTGCCCAGGAGCACTCCCATCAGTCGCGCCGCTTGCGTGGGCGTCAGAGCGTCTCCCAGGGTGCGTTCGTCTCGCGCTTCCAGTCCCGCGTTCGTCAGCAACTGTTCCCACGCGTCCGGTAGCACGTCGTCGGAGCGGGTGACGTCCGCCATGGCCACCGCACGAACGGGGCTCGCTCCCGTCATCTCATCGCGCACGGCCTTGCGGCGGTACAGCCGTGGCGCTTCCTCTCGGGGCGTGACGCTCAGTGCCGGGGACGGCGCCTCGTCGTTCGACGCTCGTACTCCAGGGGAGTCAATCTCCGTGCGGGACGTGTAGCTCAGCGTCCTTCCAGGACTGGGAGGCAACGAGGCGCAGCCGGTGAAGAAGAGGGCCACGCACCCCAGCAGGACGTCAGCGCGCATTGTCCACCCCCAGGCCCGCCGAGGCGAAAGCACCTGGACGCAAGGTCCCGTCATCTTCCGGGAACAGCAGCGTGCCGCCTGTGACCACCGCGTAGAGCTTCCCCGCTGCGATTCGCCAGCGCGCTTCCACCGCGCCCAGGTAGCCAGCCTCGGGTTGGCCCAGGCCCACGCCCAGGCCCTTCACCGCCAGCTCAAGGTTCCGTTCCAAGAGCTGCACCGCCACGCGCCCGTCCGCATCCAGGCGGCCCCAGGAGAAGGCCTCCACGCTCAGCGACGCCATCAGGTGTCGTTGCAGCCCGCGATAGCCCACGGCATCCCATCCCACCCGCGCCTCCGCCTGGAGCGAGTACCCGTCCGGGAAGCGAGAGGAGGCCAGTGGCGCACCCTCAGGGCCCACTGCTTGGAATCGCACCAGTTCGTAGTCCGGACCGAAGAAGCCCTGTCGGAAGCCACCGTGCTGCCTGCGTGCCTCCAGGCGCAGCGACACATCCCACGCGGGTGCCACCGCCATCACCCGCGAGGACCTGCTCCAGCTCTTCGCGTAAGGCGTCGGCGTCACTTCAAGACGCCGCACGTCCGCCAATTTCCGGAAAGCGCTCATAGGTTCGCTTGAGCGCTTCCAGATGAGCAGGGTCGTCCAGGTCGAGCGGCGTATCCGTCAACTGCACTACCCACCCGCCCGACGATGTGTGCCGCGCCCGTGAAAGCAGTTCGGTGTCGCGAGCAGGATCCGGGAACCCGATGGCCTGTGCGGCAGCGGCTGACCAGTAGTTCATCCATCCCAGCCGGTGGGGAATCTCTGGTGATTTCATGGCTCCAGGGGACGTAATCACCGGTAGGCCGCGAGGGGGCACCTCCAGGTCATCTGGCCGATTCCTCGTCTGCCGCGCAATGTCCGCGCTGGCCCTGAACGGCGTGGCATGTCCCCAGTGAGCGCGTGCGCTTTCCGCCACGGCCTCCAGCACATCAACCACCGCCGCGAGCCCTCCCTCGTTCGGAGGCAGCTGCGCATGGACCTCCAATTGTGACTGACCGCCTGGGGAGCTATCCGCTGGTGACTCCCATCCAGAAATCATCACGGGAAGGTTTTCGTTGCCGTTGCACACGAGAGGGAATCCCCCATCTTTGGTCCCCGCTGCGAGCCATGCGTCGCGTTGTGGCAACGCGATGGGGCGTCCGTCGTCGGAAACCTTCCACTCCAGGCGCAGGCCAGGGAATGCACGTTCCATCCCATGAACCACGGCGAGGGGGCGGTGGTCTGCACTCACGAGTGAAGGCGCGTAGACGATGAGGTTGATTTTTCGTTTGGCTGTCATCTCAGCACCAGTCCATGACGACGATAAAGCCCTTGAGATCAGGGGCCGCCTCTTCCAGTGCTTCCTTATGCGCTTCGCTGCGCACACCGACTCGGAAGTCAAATCCGCAGGCTCGAGCGAGACCGCGCTCAATCCGCATCTTGGGCACTTGATCCCTGATCACCTGGCCCTGGAGGAAGTCACTGAATGTATCGAAACTGTCGGTCTTGACCTCCCAAAGCACGCGTGTCGCCAGTTGCAGCGCGTCGAAATTCTTCCCATTCACGAACACATCCCACCCGGGGAAGCTGTTGTTCGGAATCTTGTCGGCACACTTGTTGTGCGGGTCATTGCCACCACGGTGATTCACCGGGATGGGCTCGCAGCTGGCTCGGCGCGTCCGGTCCATGGGCACAGGCGGCACTGGGGGCTGCCAGTCCTGTCCCGCTGGCTCCGGCTCCAGCTTGGGCTTCCGCTTCGCTACGGCCTCACGAGATGCCCCTTTCGTTCCTCGTGATGCCGCAGCTTCTTCGGGGTAGAGGTGGCGGAGTTCATACGCATCCAGCTCTTCCTTGATGGCGACGGCGACCACCACCACGCCAAGAACGATCACGGCTCCCACAACAATCTCAGGAGCCACCAGAACGCAGAGCCCGATTCCCATGGCACCAGCGCCAGCGGAGGCGACAGAGCATCGTCCCGTAGTGTCATGGAATTCGATCCGGTCGTGGTCGAGGGCTCGATAGCACTGCTCCATGAGAACGGGCCAAGGCTGGGAAGCCTCTCGGGCAACGCAACGTCCCCCGTCAGTCCAGGGCAGTTTTGCTGCTCGCTGAAGGTTGGCAAGCCTCGGGCTCCGCGTTCCCTGCACACTGGGAGGCGGTGTCGACGAAGCGCAGGCCGAGAGGAGGAGTAGGAGTGCGATGTAAGCGCGGAAACGCATGACTACGAGCCGCCTACCGACACAGAAGTGGAGCGACGCATCGCGATTACACTCGCCGGGCATGCCCCACGTAGCTCTTCGGAGGCGTTTAACTCCGGAGGAAGCATGTCCCGGTCGATGCGGACGAAGCCGAAACGGGGGAAGTAGTCTGAGGCCGTTGTGGTCAGCAGGAACAAAGTTGGGAGCCTGTCCTCATCGGCCTTCGCAAGGACGCGCCGAACCAAGTCGGAATGACCCTTCATTTTCTCCGCGACAACGACATGGAAGTGCGGAAGGTGCTCCGTCACACCCTGGAGGGGCAGTCCCGCCGAAGAAAGAAGGGCCTGGATTGCAACCAGGTCGCCGGGGCGGGCAGCGCGTATCGCGAGGGTCATCGACGCCACTCCTCTCGGGACAGAAGGTCCACCACACGAGAGCGCACGTCGTCCCGGATCTCACGCACGCGCTCCAGGGATTTACCCTTAGGGTCCTCCAGAGGCCAATCTCCCCGCTTCAAGCCAGGCACGAAGGGGCACGCATCCCCGCATCCCATGGTGATGAGCCAGTGTGCGCCCTGGGCAAGATCCTCCGTGAGGAGCTGGGGCTTGGCCTCCGACAGGTTGATGCCCACTTCGGCCATGACGGTCTGAACTTCGGGATGCACACGGTCACCCGGCTGCGTACCGGCGGAAATGGCGTGCGCTCGCGTCGGGTCCGCCATGGCGTTGAAGAACGCAGCCGCCATCTGGGAGCGGCCGGCGTTGTGTACACATGCGAAGATGACCTTCTTCATAGGACAGACTCCTCGGGTGGGCTCCCGAAGAAGCTGTGTGCGTGGCCAGCGGCGCAGCGACGATGGAACCCGGCAGCCAGTCTACTGCCTGTCCGACGTGCTGAGGACCGCGCCGACCGAGAAGCATGGCAAGCGGCGCCCATCGCTGACCCTCGCAGCACCTGGCAATCCTGCTGAGTTCGCTGGCCTTGTGACAGCGGCAGCTACTAGGTGGCGAACCGCACCGCCACCTTCGCTGCGTCCGGATCACTGAAGCGCAGCAGGTCCTCTCCCTCCTGCACCAGTGCGTCGCGGACGGGCTTCTTCAGCGCGTCAAAGGCATTGCAGACCAACGTCGCGGTGCCCTTCGTGCGCTCGGTGGTCCAGACGCCAGCGGTGCGCCCGTCGACCAGGAACACGTTCAGCACGCGCAGGTTCTTCGTGGACAACATCGCACGGTGCTCCTCCGGCACGACGCGGGTGCGGTCCGCGTGGGAGAGGATGAGGTTGTCGAAGTCCGGCAGGAATCGCACCGGCGCGGGCGTCTCTTCGGGCGGGCGCGGGGCCTTGGGCAAATCAAAGAGGACGCGCTTCTTCTCGTCGCGGAACTCCACCAGCTTGCCGCGCACCTTCTCGAGGGCGTCCTTCAGCGGCTTGATGCCGGACCAGCTCTGCATGTCCGCCACGGTGGCGGGGCCGAAGGCGGCCAGGTAGCGCAAGACCAGCGGTGACGCGTCGTCGTCCGTGGAGAGCTTCTCGCCCAGCCACGACTCCGCCAGCGTGAAACCGGAGTTGCCGGGCCAGCCCCACTCCAGCCCCTCCTCGGGCACCTGGACGAGCGGCAGCATCATCCGTGCGGCGAAGCCCATGGCCCGCTCGTCGCCGTCCACGTGGTGCTTCATCAGGTGCTCGCGCACCGCCTCGAAGGTGCGGGGCTTCTCCTGGAGGAAGGGCTTCGCGGTGGCCAGCAGCGCGGGCAGGTCCAGCGCAGCGGCGCGCTCCTTCAGCACGGAGCGCATGGCCGCGTTGAGCAGGGGCTGGAACAGGCCGCGGTAGCGCAGGTAGTCCTTCGCGGTCATCAGGTGCAGCGTGCCGCGCATCATCGTGCCGCGCGCCAGCTCCCGCTTGAGCGCCAGCTTCGTGAGGGCGTCGCGCTGGAAGCCCTGGAGGCGCGACCAGAGGGCCAGATACGGCGGGCGCGCGAGCTGCGCCTGGAGCCCCACCAGGTGCTCGATGGCGCGCGGCACGGTCATCTTCTCGCGCGTGAGCAGCAACTGGCGCGCGAGCGTGGCGCGGTTGAGGGCCTGACGGGACAGCACTTCGGTGGGCATGCTCCCGAGCATACCCAGCGGCTTTCAGCGCGTGAGGGCCGGAATCACCTTCTCGCCGAACGCCTCGATGAAGCCGTCCTGCTCGCGGTTGACGTTGTGCAGGTACAGCCGGTCGAAGCCCAGGCGCAGGTCCTCGCCCAGCCAGTCCATGTGCTGCTGGAGGCTGCTGGAGACTCGCAGCGGGCCATCCAGGTCGTGCGGCTGCACCACGTTCGCGGCCTCCTGGAACTGCGCGGGCGTGCGCAGGTCCGTGAGGACGCTGTTGGTGAAGATGTTGGACGCCCACTGGTTGTACGCCCCTTCACGTGCGAGCTCGTCGTCCTTCGCGTAGGACAGCTGCACCTTGAGGAACAGGGGCTTGCCCTCGCCGCCGCCCTCACGGAATGCATCCACCACCTTGCGCAGCTCTTCCGGCGGACGCGCGGTGGTGATGAGGCCGTCCGCCCAGCCCGCCACCCATCCCGCCGTCTTCGGCGTCACTGCCGCGCCCACCAGCAGCGGCATGTCCTTGGGGCGCGTGTAGAGCTTCGCCTCCTCCACGGTGACGAGCCCCCGGTGCGCCACCGTCTCGCCGCGGAAGAGGGCGCGCATGACGTCCACGCACTCCTTCAGGCGCGCGTTGCGCAGGTCCTTCGCGGGCCAGCCCGTGCCGGTGATGGCCTCGTTGAGGTACTGGCCGCTGCCGAGCGCCATCCACGCACGGCCGGGATACATCTCATTCAGGGTACTCAGCGCCTGCGCGACGATGGCCGGGTGGTAGCGCTGGCCCGGCGCGGTGACGGAGCCGAAGGACAGCCCGGTGGTCGCGAGCGCCGCGCCCATGAACGCCCACGCGAAGCCGCTCTGCCCCTGCGCCTCCGTCCACGGGTGGAAGTGGTCGGAGTTGAGCGCGGCCTGGAAGCCCGCGCCTTCCGCCTTCTGGCAGAGGCGCAGGAGCTCACTGGGCGGGAACTGTTCGTGCGACGCGTGGAAGCCGATGAGGGGCATGGATGCGTCCACCCTGGAGCCGGATCCGCCCGGCCGCGAGGCCCGCCTTCGCGCGAGTGTTGGCTGAACGAAGCCTGCCTGCCCCCGGGTGTGGGGTTCCTCACGGCGCGCGGGAGTCGCCGGATGCCTCCTGGGAACGGAGGGCTAAAGGGAAGGGGATGATTGAAGACCTCTGGTACAAGAACGCGGTCGTCTACTGCCTCGACGTCGAGACGTTCATGGACGGCAACGGCGACGGCGTGGGGGACTTCACGGGCCTGCGCCGCAAGCTGGACTACCTGGCGGGCCTGGGCATCACCTGCCTGTGGCTCTTACCCTTCCAGCCCACGCCCAACCGCGACAACGGCTACGACATCAGCGACTACTACGGCGTGGATCCGCGCCTGGGGGACCTGGGCGACTTCGTGGCCTTCACCCACGAGGCGAAGCTGCACGGCATCCGCGTCATCATCGACCTGGTGGTGAACCACACGTCGGATCAACACCCGTGGTTCCAGGCCGCGCGCAAGGACCCGGACAGCCGCTACCGCGACTATTACGTCTGGTCGAAGAAGCGACCCAAGGACGCCAACAAGGGCATGGTCTTCCCGGGCGTGCAGCCCTCCACGTGGACGTACGACAAGGAGGCACGCCTCTGGTACTTCCACCGCTTCTTCGACTTCCAGCCCGACCTCAACGTGGCGAACCCGGAGGTGCGCGAGCAGATCCTCAAGGTGATGGGGTACTGGCTGGAACTGGGCGTGTCCGGCTTCCGGGTGGACGCGGTGCCCTTCCTCGTCGAGCTGAAGGGCGTGAAGAACCCGGACGTGAAGAACCCCTACAAGCTGCTGGAGGAGATGCGCGAATTCCTCTCATGGCGCAAAGGCGACGCCATCCTGCTCGCGGAGGCCAACGTCACCATGAACGAGGTGGTGGAGTTCTTCGGCGACAACGACCGCATGCAGATGGTGTTCAACTTCCTGGCGAACCAGAACTTCTACCTGGCGCTCACGCGAGGGGACGTGACGCCGCTGGTGCAGGCCCTGAAGTCAGCCCCAAGGCTGCCGCACACGGCGCAGTGGGCGAACTTCCTGCGCAACCACGACGAGCTGGACCTGGGGCGCCTGTCGGACGAGGACCGGCTGGAGGTCTTCGAGGCGCTGGGGCCGGACAAGGGCATGCAGCTGTATGACCGGGGCCTGCGCCGCCGGTTCGCGTCGATGCTGGACGGCGACCGCCGCCGCATCGAAGTGGCCTACAGTTTGATGTTCTCACTGCCGGGGACTCCAGTGCTCTGGTACGGCGACGAGCTGGGCATGGGGGAGAACCTGTCACTCGTGGAGCGGCAGTCGGTGCGCACGCCCATGCAGTGGAGCCCGGAGCCGCACGGCGGCTTCACGTTGGCGGAGGCGCCGGTGAAGCCCCTGGTGTCGGAGGGGCCGTTCGGCTTCCGGCAGGTGAGCGTGGCGCAGCAGCGCCGCGACCCGGCCTCACAGCTCAACTGGACCGAGCGCATCATCCGCGCGCGCAAGGAGTGCCCGGAGCTGGGGTGGGGGGCGTGGAAGGTGCTGCGCACGGGCAACAAGGGCGTGCTGGCCATCCGGTACGAATGGAAGGGCAACGCGATGGTGGTGCTGCACAACCTGTCCGCCCGGCCCTGCACGGTGAAGCTGGATCCGGGCGGCGAGGAGCCGTGCACGCTGTTCAACGTGCTCAGCGAGGACCACTCCGAGCCCGTGGACGGACAGCGCCACGGGCTCACGCTGGAGGGCTACGGCTACCGGTGGTTCCGCGTGGGGTTGGAGAACCCCGCGCGCAAGCACCGCACGGAGCCGCTGCCCTAGGGGGTGTCCCTAATTATCTGAAGAAAGGTGCTGGAGGCCGAGCGGCCGCCAGCCCCGTGGGCAGGGTTGAGCTTGCAGGGAAAGGAAGAGCTGAGCACCCCTGGTGAGTGCACCGACATGAGC
>NZ_RAWF01000334.1:0-9819 GCF_003612075.1 Corallococcus sp. CA041A | reverse complement strand
GTCTGGCGGGCTCGCGGCGGTGTCCGCGAGGGCGGGTTCAGCGGGCTTCGGCGGCGCGACTTCGGCCGGAACAGGAGCGGGTGGCGCGGGCGCCTTCACGGGGGCCGTTCCCTGGGGACCGGGCCGCGCCGGGCCTCCCGCCGGAGGCCCCCTCCTGGGCGCGGGAGGCGCCTGCGCTTCCGGACTGAAGAAGCCCATCATCCACGCGAGCCCCAGGCCCAGCACGGCCACGAGCACCACGCCCGCCACCAGCACGATGGCGCGCGAGCGCCGGGGCGACCGGGAGGCGTCGAGCGTGTCGGGCCCCTCTTCGTCGTAGTCCTCGTCCTCGTTGACGGGCGCGCGCACGACCCGACGGGGGGGCGGCCTTCGCGGCGCCTGGAACCCGACGGTGGACTCGTCGTCGTCCGGGTCTCCGGTCATGACGGGCGTCGGGTCCGTGAGGCTCACCCCGGAGGGCCCCGGGTCGGTGTTGAAGCGCTCGTCGTCTTCCGGTGACGGCCGCGGCGGAGGACGGACGTTGCGAGCCCCGGAGTTTCCGGACGGGGCGGAGCGGTTCGCATCGCTGGACGCGGAGGCGCCCCGGCGCGGGCCCGGAGGCTGCGACAAGCGCCCATCGTCGCCCATGCGGCGGGGACCGGACGCCAGCGGTTCGGACCGGCCGTCGTCCCCCATGCGGCGGGGACCGGAGGACAACGGCTCGGACCGGCCGTCGTCCCCCATGCGGCGGGGACCGGAGGACAGCGGCTCGGAGCGGCCGTCGTTGGCGGACGCCATGCCCGGCCGACGCGGGCCAGGTGGCGGCGTCGTCGCGCGTCCCTCCGGCGTGCGACGCGGCGTGGGCGCGAACGGATCATCCCCGCCACCCGCGCCGCGAGGCATGGCCACGCCGGTCGACGGACGCCGCGAACGGTCTCCCGACCCGGAGCGCGCGGTGGGCTCCGGTGGGCCATTGCGCCGCGCCGGTGCGGGCGTGGGCGCGACGGGCCGGGGGCGGCGCGCGCGCAGCGGCACGGTGGAGTCGCCCTCGTCGTCCTCCTCTTCCTGCTCCTCCTCCTCGTCCCAGGCTTCCGCCTCGAACACGGGCTCCAGGTGGCGGCGCGGCGAGGGAGCGCCGGGCATCGTGCCGACCGCGGTGGACTCGCCGTCGTCATCGTCGTCGTCGTGGCCCGAGGGCAGGTCGCGCGGCCGCGCCATCTGCGTCTCCGGCTCCCCTTCTTCCGCATCCCAGGTGCGCAGCGCCGCGGCCTCCGCCGTGGGCCTGCGCGCGGGAGGCCGGGACACCAGCCCCACGGGCGTCAGCGCCGAGGGCCCCCGGGGCTGCGACGCCGTCCCGCCCAGCGGCAGGGTGCGCGCGCCCGTGTCCTCGTCGAGCGGAGACGTGCGCGACGACGTGTCCTCCGTGAGGGGCAGCGTGCGCGCGGCGGTGTCCTCCGCGTCGGCCAGCGGCAGCGTGCGCGCGGCGGTGTCCTCCAGCAGGTCCGGCACCGGGGGCGGCAGCGGCGTGCGCAGGGACGGCAGCGGCAGCGTGGCTTCGTGCCGGCCCGCGCGCTTCGCCGGGGGGATGTGGAGCACGGTGCGCTCCTCCTTCTCCCCCAACAGCCGCGCGATGTACTGCGCCACGTCCAGGCTCTGCTTGAGCACGCCAGACGCGAGGAACGCGTGCAGGTCGTCGCGCACTTCGGAGGCCCGCTGGTAGCGCTGGGTGCGGTCCTTCACCAGGCACCGCATCACGATGCGCGACAGCACCTCCGGGTAGTCCGGGCGCACCAGGTGCGGCGGCGTCGCCTCCTCGTAGCGGATGGCGTAGAGGATGCCTTCCGTGGTGGGGCGGTGGAAGGGCTGCTTGCCGGTGGTGATTTCGTAGAGCATCACCCCCAGCGCGTAGATGTCCGCCCGGTGGTCCAGCCGCTCCTGAAGAATCTGCTCAGGGGAGAGGTAGAGGAACTTCCCCTTGATGACGCCCGGCTTGCTGCGCTCCATGAACGCGCCGGCCTTGGCGATGCCGAAGTCGACGAGCTTCACGCGCCCGTCGTAGGCGATCATCACGTTCTGCGGAGAGACGTCCCGGTGGATCAGCTCCAGCGGGCGCCCATCCACGCCGCGGCTGAAGTGCGCGTGGTCCAGGCCCGCGGCGATGGCCGCGCAGATCTTCGCCGCGACGCCGTACGGCATGGAGGCGCCGAACTTGAACTCCTCCGCGAGCACGCGGCGCAGGTCCACGCCCTCCACGTACTCCATGCAGATGAAGATGTTGTCCCCCTCCTTCCCCAGCTCGTGCACCTGCACGATGTTGGGGTGGTGGAGCTGGGCGGCGATGCGCGCCTCGTCCAGGAACATCTGGACGAACTCCGGCTCCTCGGAGAGGTACGGGAGGATCCGCTTGATGACCACCAGCGTGGGATCCGGCGGCTTGTGCGCCAGGAAAAGCTCCGCCATCCCGCCCAGCGCGAGGCGCTTGATGAGCAGGTATTTGCCGAACGGGGTGGCCGTCTGGGGCGAGCTCAAGGACGTGGAAGGTGTGGGCCGCGGGTGGAACTTTGAAGCGTGTCCGGAGCCTACCTGCATTCCCGCCCCGGGGGGAGCCGTCCGACCCGCCCGGCGTCGGACTCTAGGCAGGCCCTGCGGAGCACGCGAACTTTCGGGCCCCTGAAACACGACCGCCCCCCAGGGCAGGTGAGCCCTGGGAGGCGGACGGGGAAGGCATCAGGCGAAAGCGGATTACTCGGGGACTACCACCTCGCCCGGCAGGTCTTCGCAGCCCTGCGGGATGATGGTGTAGGTGTAGCGCTGGTCCGTGCCCGGCACGCCGCTGTCCCGGTCATTGCCGCCGGTGCCGCAGCTGGTGATGTTGGAGCTGCCGTTGATGCAGCCCGCGAAGGTGTAGGTATCCCAGACACCCGTGATGCCGTTGGGGAACGTCACCGAGCCGCCATCCAGGGCCGCCTTCTGGTAGTCGCAGCCCAAGCCGCCGTCGGACCGGTCACGCGTCTTGTCGTGGTAGACGAGGATGCCGCCTGTGACCTCGAAGCCGTAGAAGAGGGTGCCCGCGTCCTCGTTGTCCAGGCGCTGGAGCTGGGAGGGCTGCGGGTTGGTCAGCGTGAGCGGACCCGCCAGGTGCACGCGCGTTCCCAGGTATGCCGCGCTGTTCTGGGCCGCCGCGAGCGACGCCGTCAGCTCATCCACCGTCACCTCGTTGGCCGGGGGCAGGTTCGCCGTACCCGCGTCCGTGAGCTTGGGCGTGATGGCCAGGGGCACCGCGGGAGTCTGCTGATTGGCCAGGTGGTGGCGGCGGCCGGTGAACGGCGAGTTGTTCGGCTCCGTGCCGAAGTAGCCCACGATGTCGACGGTGTCGCCGAGCTGCGGGTGATACGCGTCCGGCGTGTCCGTGTAGAACTTATGGATGAAGAGGCCCTCCTTCGGAGCGGCCGGATCCGTCACCCAGAAGTACGAGCGCCAGGAGCCGTTGCCCTGGTCGCTGAGCTTCTCGTAGTGGATGCCCGAGACGACCACGTCGCGCAGCGTCGCCTTGGTGCCGAACGACACCTTGCGCGTCGCGGCGATCTGGTTGGCGGTGGGGCCCGCGTCGCCGGTGCCCGCGTCAGTGCCCGCGTCGGTGTTCGTGCCCGCGTCAGAGCCCGCGTCGGTGCTGCAGACGCCCGTGCAGCCGGCGTCGGGGGTGGGAGTGGGGTTGTCGTCGTCACGACCGCCACAGCCGGCCGCGGTGGCCATCGCCGCGGCAGCCAGGAAGGCCGCGGCGCCCAGCTTCGTGCGCAGTTCCATTTGAAATTCTCCGGGAGGTGAAGGGCGCCGAGGTGGTTGAAGTCCGACGCCGGTCGGGCTGAGGATTCAGGCCCTTATACCGGTGGGGTAGTAGGGCCGGCAAGGAACGGACCGGGGCCCTGTCCGTCACACCATCGTCAATTCAAGAATAGGTGGATCATGCTGCCGCGCGACATGTTTCTTGATGGGCTGAAGCCCACGCTCCACATCGCGCACCGCGGCGGAGCGCTGCTCGCGCCGGAGAACACGCTGGAGGCCTTCCAGCGCGCCGTCCACACCCACCGCACGGACATGCTGGAACTGGACGTGCACCTGTCGCGCGACGGTGAAGTCATCGTCGCGCACGACGACACGCTGGAGCGCTGCACCGACGGGGAAGGTCCGCTCGCGGCGCTGACGTTGGCCCAGCTGCGCAAGCTGGACGCGGGCCACCGCTTCACGCCGGACGAAGGCCGCACCTTCCCCTTCCGAGGCCAGGGTGTGCGCCTGCCCACGCTGCGCGAGGTGCTGCGCGCCTTCCCCACCCTGCGCCTCAATGTGGAGCTCAAGCCGGACGTGCCGGGCGCGGAAGCCGTGCTCGCTCGCCTGCTGACCGAGGAAGGGGCCCTGGGCCGCGTGTGCCTGGGCAGCGAGCAGGACGTCATCGCGGAGCGGCTGCACGAAGAATTGCCCGACGCGTGCCACTTCTACCCGCGCGACGCGCTGGCCGCGTTCGTCCTGGCGCTCAAGGCGGGCGAGGCGCCGCCGGAGGACGCGCGCTACAGCGTGCTCGACATGCCGCTGTACTTCGGCGAGGTGCGCTTGGTGGACGACGCGCTGCTGAAGGCCGCGGCCGAGCGCGGCAAGTGGATCAACGTGTGGACGGTGGATGATCCGGCGGAGATGGACCGGCTGATCCAGGAAGGCATTGGCGGCATCATGACCGACCGGCCGGACCTGCTCCGCCAGCGAATGGACGCCTCTGGAAAGCCGGGTTAAGCCTTCGGGCTCCATGCCCCGCTCCACCGCCCGCGCGCGTCCGGCGACGTCCCGCACCGAGCCCTCGACCAAGGCGCCGCCCCCGGCCGACGCCGACACGAAGCCCGCCGCTCGCAACACGCTCAAGGCGAAGGTGAAGTTGCCGCGCGCCAAGCGCTTCGTGGCGCTCGCGGGCAACATCGGCGCGGGCAAGACGACGGCCGCGAAGCTCATCAGCCAGGGCTTCGGCTTCGAGCTCTTCGACGAGCCCGTCATCGACAACCGCTTCCTGCGTGACTACTACGGCGACATGTCGCGGTGGTCGTTCACGCTGCAGCTGGAGTTCCTCATCCGGCGCGTGGAGCACCACGAACTCATCCACTCCGTCCGCAAGAGCTGCGTGCAGGACCGCACGCTCTACGAGGACCCGGAAATCTTCGCCAAGTACCTGCACGGCCTGGGGCACATGACGAACGCGGAGCTGGACCTGTACTACGAGTACTTCCAGCGGCTGTCGCGCCACATCGTGCGGCCGGACAAGGTCATCTGCTTCGACGTGCCGTCGGAGGAGGTGCTGCTCCAGCGCATCCGCACGCGCGGCCGCGCGGAGGAGAAGGGAATCGGGCGGCCCTTCCTCAAGGGCCTCAACGGCTACTACGCGGGCTTCCCGCAGGTGCTCCAGGAGAAGTACGGCGTGGAGTGCCTGGTGGTGGACGTCTCCAAGCAGGACATCCGCCGCGGCGCGGGCCGCGAGGAGTTCATGGACCGCGTCTCCGCATTCCTGGCCTGACGCGGCGCTGTTTCGTGCGACGCTCGCCAGCGCCATGCACGACCTCAGCCCCAAGAGCCCGCGCGACTCCGAAGTGGTGATGACGCAGCTCATCCTCCCTCCGGACGCCAACAACCTGAACGCCGCGTTCGGCGGGAAGGTGATGCAGTGGATCGACATCTGCGGCGCCGTGGCCGCCCAGCGCCACTGCCGTCAGGTCGTGGTGACGGCGTCCATGGACGACCTGCACTTCCACGCCCCCATCCGCGTGGGCTGGATTGCCCTCCTGCACTCACGCGTGCTCGCGGCGTTCCGCACCTCGCTGGAGGTGGGCGTCACCGTGCACGCGGAGAACCCGCTCACCGGTGAGCGGCACCTCACCACCAGCGCGCTGCTCACCTTCGTGGCGCAGGGCCAGGACGGCAAGGGCGTGCCCGTGCCGCCGCTGCTCCTGGAGTCGGAGGCGGAGCGCCAGGCCTTCCAGGAGGCGGAGGCCCGCCGCGCCCAGCGCCGCAACCGCGGCCAGGGGGAGCAGAACTGGATGAAGGTGATGAAGCCCGTGGCCGGAGCCTGAGGGCTGGACGCACGAAGGGCCGGGGGCACGCCTGCCTGGCGTCCCATCCCGGCCCTCCTTCCACCCTGAATCGACGAACAGCGAATCAGGTGGTGAACGACGTCCCGCAGCCGCAGGACGACTTGGCGTTGGGGTTCTCGAACTTGAAGCCCGCGCCGGTGACGCTGGTGACGTAGTCGATGTGCGTGCCCGAGAGGTACTGGGCGCTCAGCGCGTCAGTGGCGATGGTGACGCCGTCCTGCTCCCACGTCTGGTCGCCGGCCTTCATCTCCTTGACGAGGTTCAGGTCGTAGCCCAGGCCGCTGCAGCCGGAGGGCACCACGCGGATGGAGAAGAAGTAGCCCTGGAAGCCCTGGGCCTGGATGACCGTCTTCACCTGGGCGATGGCGGCGGCCGTCAGGACGACGGGCTCGGAGGCGGCGGGCTGGGAGGCCGGCGTGGAGCCGGTGACGGCGGTAGAAGTATCCATGTGCTTCAATCTCCTCGTAGACGGTGCCACATAACGCCCTGGCGCCTGAAAAGCCAAGGGACCTGACGGTCCCCTTCCCGGCTCAACAGAAGATAACCCCCATGCCCATCCCTGAAATCACCCCCGCCGAGCTGGCCCGGCGCCTGGCCGGCCCTCCCGAGTCGCGCCCCGTGCTGGTGGACGTGCGCTTCCCGCACGAGCACGAGTGGGTGGCCCTGCCCGGCTCGGTGCTGATGCCGCTGCCGGAGCTGGAGGACTTCCACGAACAGCTGGAGTCCTTCCGCGGCCGCCCCGTGGTCGTCTACTGCCACCACGGGGTGCGCAGCCTGGACGGCGCCGCGTACCTCATCGACCGGGGCCTGGAGGCCGTGTCGCTCCAGGGCGGCATCGACCTGTACTCGCGCACCGTGGACCCTGCCCTGCCGCGCTACTAGTTCGCGTCGGCCAGATTCAAGGGCTGCTCCGTCGTCTCGTCCGGCTTGATGGTGACCTCGAAGGCGACGGGCTCCTTGAGCTGCTTGCCGCGCACTTCCAGGATCTGCTTGCCCTCCATCAGCTTGAGCGTCGTGTTGGCGCTGCCCATCATCTGGTTGTTCCGGTACACCGTCAGGCCCGTGGTCATCCCCTTGGGGGTGATCTTCAGCTTGAGGGTGCCCTCCTTGAAGCTGCGCTCGAAGGTCTTCAGCTCGCCCGGCGCGCCGAACGCGAGCTCCTCCGAGTCCTCCAGGTAGATGCCCTGGGCGTCGTTCTCCAGGATGAGCGTGTCCTGCAGGTGGGCGCCCTGCACGCGCGTGAGCGGCGCGGTGCCCAGCATCGTCACCGGCTCCGGGCTGTTGCAGCGCTCCGTGTGCCGCACGGACACCTTCACCGGCTGGTTGGTGTTCACCGTGAGCCACACGCCCTGCGCGTCCGCGGCCTTGGACGTGAGCGCCAGCATGATGGGTTCGCGGAAGAGCACGCCCAGCGCGAGCAGGCCCACGAAGAGGCCCACCGTCACCAGCGTGCGCACGCTGCCGCCCCGGGGCTTCACCGGCTCCGGCAGCGAGGGGGCGCTGGAGCGCGACGGACGGCGCTCGCCAGAGTCCTCGTCATCCACCGGAGGGGCCACCGGGCGCGCGCGCGGAGCATCCACGCGGCTGGAGGTGCGGCGGCGCGGCGGCTCCACGGCGGACTGGTTGGTGCTGGTGCTGGTGCGGCGGCGCGGAGGCGGCGGCGCGGGCGCGGGCTCCGTCTCATCGTCCGGAGGCGGCAGGCGCGTGCGCTCGTCGTCCTCCAGCTCCATGCGATGCACGCCCGAGCGCGACCGCATGGGCGGCTCCGACACCGGCATGGCGCGCGACGCCGTGCGCCGGGGCGGAGGGACGTCGTCCACGGACTGGCTGCGCAGGTCCGAGCGCGAGTTGGTGCGGGCGATCTGCGTCGCGTTCGGGTTGCTGGTGGACGTGCCGCGCCGGACGGCCGGCTCCGACACGCTGGAGCGGCGCCGCGGCGGCGGCTGCTCCACGCCGGTGAGCGACGGCGCGTCGTATTCGTTCGGATCATCCGCCAGCGCGGGGGACATGCCCGTGGCGCGGCGGGGCGCGGAGCCCGTGCGGGTGGCGTTGCTTCGCGAGCGCTCGCGCGACTCACCCGGCGGGGCCTCCCAGTTCATGTCCGGGGGCGGCCGGGGCGGCGCGGTGTTGGAGTCCTCGCCCACGGGCATGACCTGGCCCTGCTTGAGCTCGTCATCCAGACGATCCGCGAAGAGCGTCTTCATCAGCTCCGAAATCTGCCCGGAGGTGACGAGCCAGCGCTCGTTGACGAGCAGCTCCTCCAGCGCGGTCTGGAACTCGCGCGCGTTGTCGTAGCGGTCATCCGCGCTCTTGGCCAGGGCGCGCATCACCACGTGGTCCATGTCCCGGGGCACGTCGGCCACCTCGGACGGGGACGGGATGGAGCACTCCATGGCCGCCTGCAGCGTGGCCAGCTCCGAGTCCTTCTTGAGCGGCCGGTGCCCGGTGAGCATCTCGTACAGCACCAGGCCGATGGCGAAGATGTCCGCGCGCCGGTCCAGGTGCTTGCCCGCGGCCTGCTCGGGCGCCATGTACGCGAACTTGCCCTTGATGGCGCCGGACTTCGTCATCGAAGCCTGGTCCGCGGCCTTCGCGATACCGAAGTCCACCAGCTTCACCGAACCATCGAAGCTGATCAGGATGTTCTGCGGGCTGATGTCGCGGTGCACCACGTTGAGCGGCTGGCCGCGGTCATCGTTGCGGCTGTGCGCGTAGTAGAGGCCTTCGCACGCGGACGCGACGATGCGGATGGCCAGCGGACGGGCGATCCACTGATTCATCCCGCTGGCCTTGCGCATGACCCGGCCCAGGTCCTCGCCGTGGATGAACTCCATGGCGATGTAATAGGTGCCGTTGGCCTCGCCGAATTCGTAGACCTGCGCGATGTTCGGATGATTGAAGCGCGCGGCGATCAGCGCCTCGTTCTTGAACATCTCCACGAACTCGCGGTCCTCCGCGAGGTGCGGGAGGATGCGCTTGACGACAAGCTCCTTCTGGAAGCCCTCGATTCCGGACTGACGCGCAAGCCAGACTTCGGCCATGCCGCCCGTGGCGAGCTTCTTGATGAGCTGGTATTTCCCGAATGCTTGAGGATTCATCCCGGGGACTCCCCGGGGGGAGCAAGCTTGGTGGAAGGTGACAGGGCAGCGCATCTTAGGGGACAGCGGTCCATGAGGCAAAGCCGCACGACCTCCTTCCTGGGGTGGGTCGTCATGACCTGCCTGCTGGCCCTGCATGCCGCCGCGGGCCCCGCGTCGGATCAGATCAAGGTGGAGCGGCGCGGCGAGCTGCTCTCCCTCTCCTGGCGTGACGCGGAGGACCAGCTGAGCGGCGTCCTCACCCCCGCCGTCCCCCGCCCCGGTGAGCCGCTGCGGCTGACGCTGTCGGTGGGAAACCTCCAGGGACCTCCCTTCCAGGGCGCCGTCACGGTCGCGTTCTCCCGAGAGGGCGTGCCGGGTCAGGTGACGCGCACGCTGACGCGCGACGCCGTGGGCTGGAGCACCGAGTTCGTCCCCGACGAGGCCGGCACGTGGGACGTGGACGTGCGCTTCCTCACCACCCGCCCCAAGTCGGCCCACGCGCGCTTCACCGTGAGCGAGCCTCCGGTTCCACCCATGGTCTGGCGCGTCCTGATGGCCATCGCCGGAGGGCTCCTGCTGGCCCGGGTGCTGTACGCCGTCACGCGGCGAGGCGTGACGCCGGAGCACCCCATCCC
>NZ_RAWF01000333.1:0-9943 GCF_003612075.1 Corallococcus sp. CA041A | reverse complement strand
GGGGCGGGGGCTTCTGCACCTCCACCATGACCAGCTCCACCGGCTTCTGGATGGACGCGAGCTTGCGGCCCTCCAGGGTGGAGAGGAACACGAAGGCCACCCCGTGCAGCGCGAGCGACACGAGGACGAACACGAGCAGGAACCGCGTGGAGCGGTCGCGCTGGGGCAGGGAAGAGGATTCGAGGACCGCCTGGCTCATCGTTGCGAAGCCTCGTCAGGGCGTGGCGGGCGCTGCCCGGGAGGGGCCCGCGTCCTTCTCGATGTTGAGGGCGAACTTCGCGATGCCCTGGCCCTTCACCACGTCGATGAGGCGCATCACGCGGCCGTAGGCGAGCGTCTGGTCCGCGCTGATGATGGCGCGCGTGTCCTTGTCCTTGGCCACGGCCTCCGTCACGCGGCGGGACAGGTCGGCTTCCGTCACCTCCGCGCCGTCGAAGTAGAGCTTGCCCTCCTTGTCGAGGACGACGTTCACCAGGCCCTGCACCGTCTCACCGCCATTGGCGGCGCGGGGCAGGTCCACCTCCACCGTCTCGCGGACGATGAAGTTGGCGGTGACCATGAAGATGATGAGCAGCACCAGCACCACGTCCACCAGCGGGGTGACGTTGATGCCTGAGATTTCCTCGTCGCTGTCGTTCGCGCCGCCGGCCATGGGCTAGTTGCCCCCCGCGGCGCCCGGCTTGCGCGCCTTCATGGCGCCCACGAGCGCGTGGCCCAGGGCGGTGGTGCGGCTGGTGAGCGTCTTCAGCTGGCGGTTGAAGATGTTGAAGGCGACCACGGCGGGGATGGCGACGGCGAGGCCCACGGCGGTGGCGACGAGCGCCTCCGAGATGCCGGCCATCACCGTCTGCTGCATGGCGCCGCCCTTGGCATTCATGGCGCCCAGGTCGTTGAAGGCCTTGATGATGCCGAGCACCGTGCCGAACAGGCCGATGAACGGGGCGTTGTTGCCCAGCGTGCCCAGGATGGACAGGCCGCGCTCATACTGGGGGCGCTCGCGGGCGACGGTGGACGCGATGACCTGCTCCACGGTGTCGGGGCCCTGCTGCGCGGAGGCCAGGGCCTCGCGGATGACGGAGGCCTCCATGCCCTTCTGGTTCTTCACTTCACCGGCCACGGCGTCGAACTCGCCGCGCGCCAGGCGCACCGCCAGGGCCTCCGAGTTGGCCAGCCGGTGGCGCGAGAAGTACACGGCGCGCTCCAGCATCACCGCGATGGAGATGATGGACAGCGACACGAGCAGCCAGAGCACCCACTCGGCGCTGCCCAACGTCACCCCGAGCAGCTTGCTGCTCAACCATCCGAGTTCGGGTTGGGCCGCCTGGGCCAGGAGGAAGAAGGACGTCATGTGGGGAAAGCCCGGTTCAAGAGTGGGACCGCGTTAACGCGCGGCGCAGTCTCTTGTTCCCCCCAACTTAAAAGTCAAATGGAACGGGGTGGAGTTCACCCCGCTGTCGCGCGCCACTGGACGGGCGCGGCGAAACCAGGGCGCGGATGTCATATCCCAGGCACCAGGCGGGACGGGCGTCGGAGCGCCTGCCCGCCGGGTGGATGAGAGCGTTTCAGGGTCGGCGGTTGGGGCTGGTGGTCTGCGCGGGATCGCGCTCCACGACGGGGCCGAGGATGGAGTCGATGCGGCGCAGGAGCTCCGCGTTCAGCTTCACGCCGGTGGCCTTCACGTTGTCGAGCACCTGCTCCGGCTTGGACGCGCCGATGATGGCGGAGGAGACGCTCTTGTTCTGGAGCACCCAGGCGATGGAGAGCTGCGCCATGGACAGGCCTGCCTCCTGGGCCAGCGGCTTGAGCTGCTGGACGCGGGTGAGCACGTCGTCGGTCATGAAGCTGGTCATGAACTGCGAGCCCGGGGTTGCGGCGCGGGTGTCCGCGGGCGGGGGCTTGCCGGGGAGGTACTTGCCGCTGAGCACGCCCTTGGCCATGGGGGACCAGACAATCTGGCCCAGGCCTTCGGCGTCGGAGGTGGGGATGACCTTGGACTCGATGACCCGCCAGAGCATGGAGTACTGGGGCTGGTTGGAGATGAAGGGCACGCGCAGTTCGCGGGCGAGCTTCGCGCCGGCGGAAATCTGCTCGGCGGTCCATTCGGAGACGCCGATGTAGAGCGCCTTGCCCTGGCGGACGATGTCCGCGAACGCGAGCATGGTCTCTTCCAGCGGCGTCTCCGCGTCGAAGCGGTGGGCCTGGTAGAGGTCCACGTAGTCCGTCTGCAGGCGGCGCAGGGAGCCGTGGATGGACTCGATGATGTGCTTGCGCGACAGGCCGCGGTCATTCTGGCCGGGGCCGGTGGGCCAGTAGACCTTGGTGAACAGCTCGTAGCCTTCACGGCGCTGGCCCTTGAGGGCGCGGCCGAGCACGGCTTCGGCCTTGGTGCCGGCGTAGACGTCGGCGGTGTCGAAGGTGGTGATGCCCGTGTCGAGCGCCGCCTTCACGCACGCGACCGCGGCGTCCTCCTCCACCTGGGAGCCGTGGGTGAGCCAGTTGCCGAAGGAGATTTCACTGACCTTCAGACCGCTGCGACCAAGGAATCGGAAGTTCATAGGGGGCGGCACACTAACCGCCGCCTTTGGAGGTCCGCTCGGGTTTCGCGGTTTCTCGACAGCTGGAGTCGGACGGGCGACCGTCCACGGCGGGATTCGACCGTTCCCGGGCGTCGCTTGTGAACGGTGGGCCGGGTGTCCGACACTGGCTTCCACGCATGGCCGCCAGTGACGAACGCCGCTTCCAGTCTCTCGTGCTCGCGCCCATCCGGCGCGTGCAGCGGCGGCTCAATGGGGTCGCCTGGACCGGCGCGGGCATCGCTCCTGTCTGGGCCATGGCCACCGCTTGCGTGCTGTCACGGTTGTTGCTGCGTGACCTGGCTGTCTGGGCCGTGCCTCCGCTCGTCATCGCGGGGCTGGCGTGGTGGTTCGTTCGTGCCCGTTCGCGCGGCGTGTCGTTGGAGTACGCGGCGGTGCTCGCGGACCGCTCCGCCAATGCCGGGGGCTTGCTGCTCACGCGGCTGGAGCGTCCCGTCGGCGAGTGGGAGCTGAGCCTCAACCAGTTCGCCCAGCAGGTGAAGCCTCCGGAGGTTCCGTGGCGCCGGCCCGTGGGCGCGCTTCTGGGTGCGCTCGTGTTCCTCGCGGTGGGGTTCCTTGTTCCGCTGCCGGCCCTGCGCACCACGAACATCAACGCCGCCGCCGCGACCCAGGTCGCCGCCGTGCAGGCTCAGGCCGAAGCCCTGTCTCGCGAGGAGCCCCTGGGCCCCGACGTCGAGGAGGAGCTGCGCCGGTTGTCGGAAGAGGTCGCGCAGGGCCGCTTCGACTCCGCGGATTGGGAAGCCGCGGATGCTTTGGAGCAACGGCTCGCCGAGCGCGCCTCCGAGGCCGCCGCCGAGCTCAACCGCGCCTCCGAGGCCGCCGCTGAACTGGAGGACGCGCTCGCCGCCGCTGGCGGTGCCGAGGCCGCCACCCGTGAGCGCGAGTCGTTGGAGCAGGCGCTGATGGCGCTCGATGCGCGTGCCAGCGGGACCTCGGAGGACGACGCCACTGGTGAGCAGGCGGCTTCCGCGTCCGAGCGGAACGCCCAGGGCCAGGGTGCCGGTGAACAGGATGGCGAGCAGCAGGGCTCGCAGGCGCAGGGCACGGGGGAACAGGGCGGCGACAAGCAGGGCTCACGGCAGCAGGGCTCCGGCGATCCGTCGTCCCGCGAAGCCCAGGCCCGTGCTTCCGCTCGCGCCCAGGCCTCCGGTTCACCGGATCAGATCGCCGACCTGCGCCGCACGCTGGAGCGTCGGCAGCAGTCCCTGGCCCAGCGCTTCGGAGAGGAAAACGCCTCACAAAGGAACCGCGGCGCCCAGGCCCGGCGTCCCACCCGGCGGCAGCAGTCCGGACAGGGACAGAAGGGCCAGGGCCAGAAGGGGCAAGGCCAGGGCCAGGACGGGCAGGGCGAAGGTGACGGTGAAGAGGGCGACGGCGAGGGCCAGCAGGGCAGTCAGCACGCGAGCCGGAACACGCGGCAGGGCAAGGGCGAAGGCGCGGGCGTGAGCCGGGGCGGGGAGAGCCAGCCGGTCGTCTTCGGCGGCGAGGCGGAGATGGATCCAAACCGGCTCGCGTTCCAGCCGCTGCCGGATGGCAATGGCGGCGATGCGGAAGAGTTGTGGGGCCTTCGCGCAGCGGATCCGCAGGCCCGCACGGGGCAGGCGGGGCCGTCCAGCGCGAAGGGCACGGGCGCGAAGGGCGATGCGACGGCGGGACCGACCTCTGGTCCGCTGCTGCCTCGCAACCGCGACCTGGTGAAGCGGTACTTCGGTGGTCCGTAGTCCAGAAGGGGGAAACGACGTGGCAGCGGAGCTTCTGAGTCCCGCCGAAGCGCAGGGCGCGGCGGACGTGGCGTCCCGGCTCAAGTCCGGGCTCAACCAGGTGATGCTCGACCAGGAGACGGTCGTCGAGCAGGTCGTGACAGCGGTGCTCGCCCGGGGCCACGTGCTCCTGGAGGGCCTGCCCGGCCTGGGCAAGACGGAGCTGTGCAAGGCCCTGGCGCGGCTGCTGGCGCTGCCCTTCCGCCGCATCCAGTTCACCCCCGACCTGCTGCCCGGCGACATCACCGGCACCTACGTGCTGGAGGGCGAGTCGCGCCGCGACTTCGTCTTCCGCGAGGGGCCCCTCTTCGCGAGCCTCGTGCTCGCGGACGAAATCAACCGCTCCAGCCCCAAGACGCAGTCCGCGCTGCTGGAGGCCATGCAGGAGCGGTCCGTGACGGTGCTGGGCCAGACGCGGCCCCTGCCCGACCCCTTCTTCGTGCTCGCCACGCAGAACCCCATCGAGCTCGAAGGCACGTACCCGCTGCCCGAAGCGCAGTTGGATCGCTTCCTCTTCCGCATCCTCGTGCCGCCCGTGGGCGCCAAGACGCTGCGCACGCTGCTCACCACGCGCGTGCGCGGTGCGCCTCCCGCGCAGGAGCCGGTGCTGGACGCCGAAGGACTGTCGCGCCTGTTCGCCGCCGTGGACCGCGTGCACCTGCCCGGCCCGGTGGCGGACTTCATCGGCCGGCTGGTGGAGGCGTCCGACCCACGCCAGCCCTCCGCTCCGGAACCCGTGCGCCGCTTCGTGCGCTTCGGCGCGAGCCCTCGCGCGGCGCTGGCCCTGGCCGCCGCGGGCCGTGCTCGCGCGCTGCTCGAAGGCCGGCCCAACGTGGGCTTCGACGACGTGGTGGCCGCCGCGCCCGCCGCCCTCAACCACCGCCTGGTGCTGGCCTACGAGGCGTCGCTGGAGAAGGTGACCGCGCCGGACGTGGTGCGCGAGCTGCTCAAGGCCACGCCCGAGGTGCCCCGTGGCTAGCCGCGCGCACCTGACCTTCGCCGTGCTCCTGGGGGCCCTGCTCTGGACTGGCCTGTCGGGCGTTCCTGGCGGGACGGCGGCGTTCGCCACCAGCCCTCCCAAGGCGGTGGAGGCGCGGGATGAGGCGTCCCAGGCGAGCGGCTACCGCGAGGTGGTGGAGACGACGGAGAACTTCCCCACCGAGGGCGACCTCAAGGGCTCCGTGCGCGTCGTCACGCTTGTGCCGAACCGGGGCTACACGCCCATCCAGGTGACGGTGCACAACACCGGTGGCCAGCCGCGCCCGGTGCGTCTGTCCATCCACTCGCAGGGGCGCATCATGGAGCGCTCGCTGGAAGTGGGCCCCCGTGAGCGCACCGTGACGTGGCTGCTGATGCCCGCGGACCTGCAGGCGGGAATCATCAACATGGACTCGCCCGGCATGGACACCGTGGCGCAGAGCTTCTACCTGGACGGCTACCGGGGCGCCCGCGTGATGGTGCTGGGCGATGTGAAGGCCTTCGAGGCCGCGACCGGCCTGAGCCGCGCGCCGGAGAACATGGAGCCGCTCGTCGCCACGCGCTTCGTGGAGCCGCGCACCGCTCCACGCGAGCTGGCGGCCTATGTGGGCTACGACGCGGTGCTGGTGGCGGTGCCGGCGGACCAGGTCCCCGATGACGTCTGGGCGGTGCTGGAGATGTTCGCCGTGGCGGGCGGCAAGCTGGTGCTCGACCAGCCCCCGGCGAATCCGCGCCTGCGCCTCCCGCTGCTCCAGGATGAGAAGGCGGAGCTGTCACCCTATGGCTTCGGCTTCGTGCGCCAGTTCCGCGAATGCCGGAAGAAGACCCCGGGCTGCGGCTTCAGACTCTGGGAGGACACGGAGCGGTCGCCAGCCGTGGTGGTGCCCGCGGGCCCGCCGCCCCGCTGGGAGCGCCACGACCTGCTCAGCGATGGGCGACTGCCGCTGCTGTCGAGCGCCCGTGCGCCCGTGGGCCGCTTCCTGCTGCTCATCTTCCTCTTCGTGCTCGCGGTGGGGCCCGGCGGGTGGATGCTCGCGCGGCGCAAGGGACCGCTCGCGGTGCTCATCGCCGTGCCCACGCTGGCGGTCCTCACGAGCCTGGGGCTGGTGGCGTGGTCCGTGCTGGTGGATGGCTTCAGCGTGCACGCCGCGCGCTACAGCCTCACGCTGCTGGACCGCGAGCGGTCCCGCGCGGTGACGGTGGGCCTCAACGCCTGGTACGCGAACCTCGCGGAAGAGAGCGTGCGCATGCCCGCCTCCAGCGTGCTGCTGGCCCCGGCGTCCTCGACGGGCCCGGAGGATCCGCCGCGCCTCCTGGATTGGACGAACGGGCTGGTGGTGAAGAACAGCTTCCTGCCTTCGCGCAGCTACCGCGAGTGGGGCGAGGTCGCCGTGGTCCCCTCGCGCGCGCGGCTGACGGCGCACAAGACCGACGGTGGCGTTCAGGTGCAGAACGCGCTAGGGGCTCCCTTGATGGGCGGCACGTTGAAGCTGGACGGCCAGCTCTATGTCCTGCCGGAGCTGGCGGACGGCGCGGAGGGGCTGGCCCCGCCGGAGGAGGCGGAGGCCGGGGACGTGGACCTGCTGGGCCTGGAGCACGAGCCACGCATGCGCTTCCAGGACGCGGTGGCGCCCCTGATTCAGGAGCTGGAGGACGGGGCGTTCGTGGCGCGGCTGGGCGGGCGTGGCTTCACGCCCACGGCGGCGCTGGACGTGGAGCTGGATGCCGCGCTGCACGTGGTGCGCGGTCAGGTCGAGGAGGCACGACGATGAGCCTGCTGGAGGTGAAGGGGCTGCGGCGTGACTACGGAGCGCTGCGCGCGGTGGACGACGTGTCGTTCTCGCTGGAGGCCGGCGGCATCCTGGGCTTCATCGGGCCCAATGGCGCGGGCAAGAGCACCACGCTGCGCATCCTGGCCACGCTGGACGTGCCCACCGCGGGCACGGTGCTGCTGGACGGCACGTCGCTGGTGGACGCGCCGGACCGGGCCCGGCCGCTGCTGGGCTACATGCCGGACCGCTACGGCACCTACGACGACGTCACCGTGAAGGAGTTCCTGGACTTCTTCGCGCGCGCGTACGGGCTGAAGGGCGCGCAGCGCAAGCAGCGGGTGGACTCGGTGATGGAGTTCACCGGGCTGGGGCCGCTCTCGCACAAGCTCACCACGGAGCTGTCCAAGGGCATGCGCCAGCGCGTGGCCCTGGGGCGCACGCTGCTCCACGACCCTCGGCTGCTGCTGCTGGACGAGCCGGCGGACGGGTTGGATCCACGCGCGCGCATCGAGCTGCGGGAGCTGCTGCGCGCGCTGGCGGATCAGGGCAAGGCGGTCATCATCTCCAGCCACATCCTCACGGAGCTGGCGGAGATCTGCGACAGCTGCGTCATCATCGAGCAGGGGCGCCTGCTGGCCCAGGGCAAGGTGGAGGACCTGCTGCGCCAGAGCGCGGGCCCGTCCCGCGTGATGGAGCTGACGGTGCGGCTGGCGGCGCAGGGCGACGAGGGCGAGGCGCTGTGGTCTCGCACGGAGCGCACGCTGCTGGAGCAGCCGCGCGTGAAGGACGTGGCTCGCGAGGGCGGCGCGCTGCGCGTGCGGCTGGAGCTGGAGGCGGACGCGGGGCCAGCGCAGACGGAAGCGGCCGCGGCGGCGCTGCTCGCGGCGCTGGTGTCGCAGGGGTTGCCGGTGTGCGCGTTCAGCCCGCGCGAGCGCAACCTCGAGGACGCGTTCATGACGGTGACGAAGGGGAGGGTGGCGTGAGCACGCAAGCAAGTCCCGCGTCGGGCGCGGCCGAGTCCGCCCCCTCGCCGGGTGTTCCCGCCGCGGTGTCCGACCGTTGGGAGAAGTGGGGCGACCGGCTCAACCCGCTGGTGGTGAAGGAGGTGCGGCAGGGGCTGCGCACGCGCGTCTTCTGGGTGAGCTTCGGGCTGCTGCTCGCGGCGTGCCTGGTGCTGTCGCTCATCGCGTTCGCGAACACGCACGACAGCACGTACACGCGCGAGGGGCGGTCGTACTTCTTCTCCTTCTTCGTGTGCCTGGCGCTGGTGCACTTCGGCCTCATCCCCTTCAACGCGTACCGCTCCCTGGCGCGCGAGCGCGAGGACGAGACGTGGTCGCTGCTCCTGCTCACGGGGCTGGGACCCCGGCGCATCCTGCGCGGCAAGGTGGCGTCCTTCCTGGTGCAGGCGGTGCTGTACGCGTCGGCGGTGGGGCCGTTCCTGCTGTTCAGCTACTTCCTCAACGGCATCGACCTGCCCACCATCCTGATGGTGCTGATGTTGGGCGGGGCGTGGATGGTGTTCCTCACGCTCGTGTCGGTGTGCGCGGCGACGGTGGCGGACAGCCGGATGGGGCGGGCCGCGGTGCGGTTCGCGCTGGTGGCCGTGCTGGTGGTGACGTTCTTCCAGGCGCTGACGTTCACCTTCGTGGTGACGAACGAGCGTGGCAGCGGGTTCTCGTTCGACCGGAGCTTCTTCCTGGGGCTGGGTGCGGCGTTCTGGCTCCTCGTGTCGGACGGGTGGCTGGTGTTCGAGACGGCGGTGGCGCGGCTGTCGCTCGTGACGGAGGACTACACGCGCCATCCCCGGCGGGCGTTGGTGGTGCAGGTGTTCCTGACGTTCGTGGGGATGACGGCGGTGTGGTGGCTCATGGACCGGGATGACGACATCCCCGGGGTGATGGGCATCCTCGGAGGGCTGCACCTCATCTTCGCCACCCTCTTCATGGCGACGGACGTGGACGGGCAGTCGCGGCCGCTGCGCGCGGGCACTCGGGCGTGGACGCTGTTCAGGCCTGGGGCGCTGCGCGGCTTCCGGCTGTCGGTGCTGCTGCTCGTGGGGTGGGCGGTGGGGTGCGGGGTGTTGCTGTGGCTGTCGGATGGCTCGACGAGCAGCCTGCGGATGGGGATGTCGCAGGCGGCGCTGGCGCTCTACGGGGTGCTGTACCTGTCGGTGGCGCTGCTGTTGGGGCGGATGCCGCGCTCGGGCCGGTTCGCTTCGCCGGTTTCAGTGCGGTTGCTCTACGTCCTGGTGGGAGTCCTGGGGGCCGGCGTGCCGCCGTTGCTGGCGGTGTTCCTGAACCTGGAGGGGCGCGATGAGTTGCTCAACCTGCTCAACCCGATATTGGGGACGCTGAACTTCGGCAAGTACGACTACAGCGACCCGAGCGGGCTCAAGCTGCCGCCGGAGCTGCTCCTGTGCGTGGCGCTGGTGGCGGTCCTGGCGGCGTTCGCCGCGGATCGGGTGCTCGCTGACCGCGAGCGGCGGGCCCACCAGCAGTGAGCACGATGTTGGATGAGGCGGAGGTGGCGCGCCTGGCGCCGGGGCTGAGCCTGGCGCTGCCGCGCCTGCCGCAGCGGGGACGGGTGGGCGAGGTGCGCGCCACGTCCGCGGGCAGCGCGATGGAGCTGCACGACTTCCGCGCGTACCAGCCGGGGGATGACCTGCGGCAGCTGGACTGGAACGCGGTGGCGCGCACGGGGGAGCTGGTGCTGCGCGTGCGCCAGGACGAGGTGTCGCCGCGCGTGGAGGTGCTGCTGGACGGTTCGCGCAGCATGGGGCTGTCGCCGCGCAAGGCGGCGGGGGCGCGGGAGGTGGCGCTGCTGACGGTGGAGGCTG
>NZ_RAWF01000332.1:0-9997 GCF_003612075.1 Corallococcus sp. CA041A | reverse complement strand
GGCCCCGGCGAGGTGAAGCTCTGGGTGAACCTGGGCATGGACGACGGCATGGACGAGGCGAAGCTGCCCGCCACGCTGGAGGCCATGGGCGCCCCGGCGGGCAAGGTCATCAAGGCCCTCACCCGCCCCACCTACGGCTACGTCTACGTGCCGGAAGGTGACGCCGAGGGCTTCGAGTCGCTCAACGGCAAGGCGCACAACGACAAGCCGCTGAAGCTGGAGCGGCACCGTCCGCGCGGCCAGCGCGAAGAGCGCCGCCCCCGTCACGAGTCCCTGCAGGACCTCCCCGGCCAGGCGCGCCTGTGGGTGGGCCTGGGCCGTCAGGAAGGCCTGGACGAGGCGGGCGTCACCGCCGCGCTGGAGGCCGCGGGCGCTCCGGCGGGCAAGGTGCTGCGCACCGACCTGCGCCCCACGTACGCGTATGTCTTCGTGGCGGAGGAGGACGTGGAGGGCTTCGAGTCCACCCACGGCAAGCCGCACGGCGAGGGCAAGACGCTCAAGGTGGAGCGCGCCAAGCGCAAGTAGTGCTTCCGCGCCTTCGGGGGGCTCACGGCCCCCTCAAGGCTCCGGAGCCGTCTTCTTCCTGCGGGCCCGGTGGTAGTGCGCCACGCACAACCCCCGAGCCAGCACGGGCCGGCCGCACTCCGGTGAAGCGCAGGCCGCGCTGGCCTCCTTCGCCGGAGGAGTCGAAGCGCCCGGCCCACCGCTGAACATCGCCTCCGCCACGGCCATCAGACGGTCCACGTCGTCCCGGCCCAGTTTCTTCAGCCGCACCCACTCCACCAGCCGATGAGCCCCCGCGTCCTCCGCGTCCTCCAGCCGGAACAGCTCCCCCAGCGGCAGCTCCAGCGCGGCCGCGACCTGGAGGAGCGTGTCGTAGCTGGGGTTGCGCTCGCCGCGCTCCAGCAGGGACACGAAGCTCACGGAGATGTCGCACCGGGCGGCGAAGTCCTCCTGGGTGAGGCCCCGGCGCTCGCGCAACGTGCGGATCCGCCGCGCCAGTCCCTGCAGGGACGAGCCGGCGTCGCTGTCGTCCGGGGAGTGGGGGCGCATGGACGCACCCATCGTAGCGCACCGCTTCTGTTAAGGTTTTCCGTCTGTCCTCAGGAGTGAAGCCCACCATGAACGCCGTCGACGGCACCAACTACTACTTCCGCAAGGCCGCGCGGGTGATGGACGTGGGCACGCCCATCGAGACGCTCCTGGCCACGCCCCTGCGCGAGGTGAAGGTGCAGGTGTCCATCGAGATGGACTCCGGCGAGATCCGCACGTTCCTGGGCTACCGCATCCAGCACGACAACAGCCGCGGCCCCATGAAGGGCGGCCTGCGCTACCACCCCGCCCTGGACCAGGACGAGTGCGTGTCGCTCGCGTCGCTGATGACGTGGAAGACGGCCGTGGTGAACGTGCCCTACGGCGGCGCCAAGGGCGGCGTGGCGTGCGACCCCGCGCAGATGAGCCTCAAGGAAGTGGAGCGGCTCACGCGCAAGTTCGTGGATCAGATTCAAGACGTCATCGGGCCCACGCGGGACATCCCCGCGCCGGACGTCAACACCAACCCCCAGGTGATGGCCTGGGTGATGGACCAGTACTCGCGCTACCACGGCCATTCGCCCGCGGTGGTGACGGGCAAGCCCCTGGAGCTGTACGGCTCCAAGGGCCGCGAGGCCGCCACCGGGCGAGGCTTGCTCTACGTATGCCGTGAAATCCTGAGGGATCTGGGCATGCCGGTGAAGGGCACGCGCTTCGCCATCCAGGGCTTCGGCAACGTGGGCAGCCACATCGCGCAGCTCATCTGGGGCGACGGCGGCGTGGTGGTGGCCGCGTCCGACGTGCTGGGCGGCATGTACAACCCCACGGGCCTGGACGTGCCGTCCCTCTTCGAGCACGTGAAGCGCACCGGCACCGTCACCGGCTTCAGCGGCGGCACGCCGTGCCGCAACGAGGACGTGCTCGCGGCGGACTGCGAAGTGCTCATCCCCGCGGCCCTGGGCCACGTGCTCACCCGCGACAACGCCAACAGCGTGCGCGCGCGTTTGGTGGTGGAGGGCGCCAACGGCCCCACCCAGCCGGAGGCGGACGACATCCTGGAGAAGCGCGGCATCTTCGTGGTGCCGGACATCCTGGCCAGCGCGGGCGGCGTCACGGTGAGCTACCTGGAGTGGGTGCAGAACCTCCAGCACGTCTCCTGGGAAGAGGATCGCGTCAACGCGGAGCTGGAGAAGACGATGAAGGAGGCCTACGACCGGGTGGCTCAGATTGCACGGTCTCGTAAGGTTTCCATGCGGACGGCCGCGTACATCCTGGCCATTGGCCGGGTGGGCAAGGCCACGGTGCTGCGCGGCATCTGACGCACCCCGCCGCGCACGCGGGCAGGCAGGCGTGGGGCTCCGGGCCGCTTCCGTGCGGGGCGCGCTTCCGCTACACGCCCGGCCATGATGGTCACCCTGCAGGACATCCAGGCGGCGCGCGAACGGATCCGCACCGCGCTGCGCCCCACGCCGTGCCCCGCGTCGGACTACTTCACGGAGAAGACCGACTGCGCGGTGGTGTACTTCAAGCTGGAGAACCTCCAGCGCACCGGCGCCTTCAAGGAGCGCGGCGCGCTCAACAAGCTGCTGACGCTGACGGAAGAGGAGAAGCGCCGCGGAGTCATCGCGGCCTCCGCCGGCAACCACGCGCAGGGCGTGGCGTACCACGCGCGCCGGCTGGGCATCCGCGCCACCATCGTGATGCCGGAGCGCACGCCGCTCATCAAGGTGACTCGCACGCGCGATGACTACGGCGCGCGCGTGGTGCTCAAGGGCGCCAACTACGACGAGGCCTACGCGGAGGCCCTGCGCATCCAGGCCGCGGAGAACCTGGTGTTCGTGCACCCCTTCAACGACCCGCATGTCATCGCGGGCCAGGGCACCATCGCGCTGGAGCTGCTGGAGCAGTGCCCGGACCTGGAGCTGGTGGTGGTGCCGGTGGGCGGCGGCGGGCTCATCTCCGGCGTGGCGGTGGCGCTGAAGGAGACGAACCCGCGCATCCAGGTGGTGGGCGTGCAGGCCTCCACCATCGCCAGCATGAAGGCGTCGCTGGATGCGGGGAAGCGCACGGAGCTCACCCACGCGGGCACCACCATCGCGGACGGCATCGCGGTGAAGGTGCCGGGGGACCTCACCTTCGAGCACGTGCGCAAGTACGTGGACGCGGTGGTGACGGTGGACGAGGAGGAGATCGCCGCCGCCATCCTGATGATGCTGGAGCAGGAGAAGTCGGTGGCGGAGGGCGCGGGCGCGGCGGGGCTGGCGGCGCTCGTGAACGGCCGGATTCCGCAGGCGAAGGGCAAGCGCGTCGCCATCATCGTGGGCGGCGGCAACATCGACATGAACGTCATCAGCCGCATCATCGAGCGGGGCCTCGTGAAGGCGGGCCGCCTGGTGCAGCTGGAGGTGCGGCTGCCGGACCGGCCCGGCGTGCTCGCGCGGCTCACCACGCAGATTGCGGAGATGCGCGCCAACGTGGTGGACCTGCACCACGACCGCGCCTTCTCCAAGGCGGGGCTGGGCGAGGCCACGGTGGAGGTGATGCTGGAGACCACCGGGCACGCCCACATCCAGGAGCTGATGGCCGCGCTGGAGGCCCAGGGCTGGCAGGTCGCCCGGACGTAGGGCGGGGAGGCTTGCGCGGGCGCTCGGGGCTTCGGCGATACTCCGGAAACCCATGAACACGCCCCTCATCGCCCTGCTGCTCCTCGCCGCCGCTCCTCCCGCGCAGAAGGCGAAGGAGCTGGCCGCCCACAAGGAGTGGGAGGAGCTGTACCTCGCGTTCGCCGCCGCGGACCCCGCCTCCTACCCGGAGGCGCAGCGGCCGTCCGTGGCGGGCCCGCTGCTCAAGGGCTGCGAGGCGCTGCTCCCGGAGGACGCGGTGATGGCGTACTCGCTGGGCGAGCGCGCCGTGGCCTTCCAGGAGACGGCGGGCGGCCTGCGCTGCCTGGCGCGCTCCGCGCTGAAGACGGATCAGCGGGCCGCCGCGGAGGAGGCGCTGAAGAAGGGCCTGGCCACCTTCCCCAAGGACGGCGCGTTCGCGCTGGAGCTGGGCCGGTTGCAGTTGCAGGACAAGGACTCGGCGGGGGCGCTGACCACGCTTCAGCAGGTGCCCGCGAAGTCGAAGGAGGCCGCGGAGGCGAAGAAGCTGATGCAGCAGGCCCGCTCGCAGGTGTCGGAGGAAGGGGCCGCGCGGCGCGAGGCGGAGCGCCTGGAGCAGCGGATGAATGGCGAGCCCTCCTCGGGGGACACGCGCCAGGCGAGGGCGACCGCGGGCGGAGAGCTCCGTTCGGCGGGCCTGAGCTACGAGTCCGGCGTGGGCAAGGACGGCATGCGCGTGCGCCAGAACAGCCGCTTCGCCATCCGCTACTTCAACAGCGACCGGGACTTCGGCCAGCGCGCGGAGTACGAGGGCAAGGTCGTGTCCGCGCTCGACGAGGCCTATGAGTTCACCCAGCGCACGCTGGGGAAGGCCCGCGAGCGGCAGCTGAACGTGGTGCTCTACACGCGCGACGAGTTCGCCACGCACATGGGCGCCCGGTACGCGACCGCGGTGGCCGGCCTGTACTCCGAGGACGCCATCCGCATGAACGACGCGGCGGAGCTGACGCAGGCGACGAAGGCCACCCTGGTCCACGAATACGTGCACGCGGCATTGGACGAAATCTGCCCGACCGGCGGCGGCGCCCTGCCCCGCTGGTTCAACGAGGGCCTGGCCGAGTACATCGAGTGGCGATACCTGGGGCTGGACGGCCCCCCGCGCCATCTGCGCGACGTGATGCGGGCCCAGGCGAAGCAAGGGCGGCTGCCGAAGCTGTCGGCCATGGACTCGCAGGCGCCCATCAACATGCCCCAGCCGGAAGTCGCCTATGGGACATCCGCCATGGCGGTGCGGGAGCTGGTGCGCCTGGGGGGCCAGGAGAAGCTCCTGGACTTCATCCAGAAGGCGGGCCAGGGCGGGCCCTTCCAGGAGGTCCTGAAGAGCACCTACGAGAAGGACTCCGACGGCCTGGACCAGGCGGTGCGTGCCGCCCTCTCGGGGAGGTAGCGGCCGGTCGGGCGTGGCGGATTGGTTTACCCCCTGGCGGGAGTCCCCTACACTCGCGACCCTCCAAGATTTTCGCTGCGGCGGTCCCCCCAAGACGCTGGCGCAGCAAGGTGACGGATGTCCGATACGCGCGCCGCGATGAGAGAGTTCCGCTTCCTGGATGAGAAGCGGAAGCTGGGAAGTCTGTCCGCTGTCGAGGAAGCTCGCTGGGTCGAGTTGCGCGGCCTTTTGGGCATCCAGGACGCGGCGGACACCGCGGCGGCGGCCCAGGCGTGGGCCCAGCCCGAGCAGCAGCCCCAGGGGTACTACGGCGAGGATGGCCAGTGGTACGCCTACCCCGCTGGCTACGACCCGAACGCCCAGGGGTACTACGGCGAGGACGGCCAGTGGTACGCCTACCCCGCTGGCTACGACCCGAACGCCCAGGGGTACTACGGCGAGGATGGCCAGTGGTACGCCTACCCCGCCGGCTACGACCCGAACGCGGCGGCCTATGATCCGAACGCGGCGGCCTATGATCCGAACGCGGCGGCGGCCTGGGCGCAGCAGGGTTACGACCCGAACGCGGCGTATGACCCGAACGCGGCGGCGGGCTACGCGGCCCCGGTGGATCCGCAGGCCTATGCCCCTCAGGCCCCCACCGAACCGGACAGCCTGAACCTCAGCACGGACGACATCGACATCCCCTCGCTGAGTGAACCCGCGCCGTGGATGCCGCAGGCGCCCGTGGCGACCTCGCCTGCCGCGGCGGAGGCGACGTGGGACACGAGCGCCGAGGAGGACTTCTCCGGGCTGTCGACGGAGACGCCGCCCCCGGTGGCCGCCGCCGAGCCGGAGCCCTCGCTGGAGGATTCGTTCGCGGACCTGTCGATGGAGGTCGAGTCGGAGGCCCAGGCCCCGGCGACGTCCGGGCTGGATCCGATGGCGGAGGCGCTGGCCTCCGCGGAGCACGCGGTCGGAGAGGCGGAGCTGCTGGAGGCCGAGCCCGTCGCCGAGGCGGTGCTGGCCGAGGACCTGTCGCCCGTGGATGCGGCGTGGGACGCGGCGCCGCTGGCGGTGGAGTCCGAGGAGTCCCGCGCCAGCGCGCTCGATACCGCGCCGCTCGCGGTGGAGCCGGCGGCGCCGGCCGAAGGTACGGCTTCGGATTGGGACTGGAGCGACGTCGCGACGGCGGAGCCCGCCGCGCCGGTGGAAGCCGCCGTGGAGGAGGCCCAGGCGGTCGCCACGGAGACGGCGGAAGCGTGGGGGACGGACGCGGCCCCTGTCGCCGAGGCGCCGGAGCACGGTGGAGAGATCGCGCTCGGCGCGGGTGACATCGCGGAGGCGTGGACCGACGGCGCCACGGAAGTGCCCGCGGAGGAGATCGCCCTGGATGCGGGCGATGTCGCCACGGAGTGGCAGCCGGAGACGGCCAGCGCGGAGTCCTGGCAGTCCGGTGGAGCAGCCTCGGCGACCGGCACGACCGAGGTCGAGGCTGCGTGGCAGGCGACCGCGGAGGCGGAGGAGATCCCGCTCAGCACGAGCGACGTCGCCACGGACTGGCAGGCGGAGGGTGAGACTCCGGCGGCCGATGCGATCGCGCTCGGCACGAACGATGTCGTCGCCACGGACTGGCAGACCGGCGGCGAGGCCGCGGCGGAGGAGATCGCGCTCGGCACGAATGACGTCGCCACGGAGTGGCAGGCGGCGGGTGAAGCTCCGGCTGCGGACGCGCTGAGCACGAACGACGTCGCCACGGAGTGGCAGGCGGCGGGTGAAGCTCCGGCTGCGGACGCGCTGAGCACGAACGACGTCGCCACGGAGTGGCAGGCCGACGCGACGGAAGCTCCTGCCGAGGAGATCGCGCTCGGCACGAGCGACGTCGCCACGGACTGGCAGGCCGACACGGCCGCATCCACCGACGAGAGCGCGCTGGCCTCCGGTCATGCGGCGACGGAGTGGACGGCGGACAGCGCCGTCGCCACCGGGACGCCCGCCGAGGAGATCGCGCTCGAGTCGAGCGAGGTCGCCACGGATTGGCAGTCGGGCAGCGCCACGAGTGATGTCGCGACGGAGTGGCAGGCCGACAACGCGGCGCCGGTGCAGACCTCCGCCGAGGAGATCACGCTCGGCACGGATGACGTCGCGACGGAGTGGCAGGCCAATGATCCGTCGGGTGTCGCCGCCGAGACGTGGCAGGCTGGCGCGGAGACGCCCGCCGAAGAGATCGCGCTCGACGCCAACGATGTCGCTCACGAAGGCGTCGCGGATGGCTCCTACGACGGCGCGGCCTCGGCGGTCGCGGCCGGTGTGGAGGCCCAGACCTTCGACGTGGCCGACCTGGGAGCCGAAGAGGAGCAGCAGCTCACTCCGCCGCCCTCCCCGTTCGCGAATGAGCCGGGCATTCCGTCGCTGCGGATCCGCAGCATCCCGGTCGGTCCGGACATCGAAGCCGACACGCTGGAGCTCGGCTCGGACGATGTCGAGCCCGCGGCCGAAGTGGCCCCTGCATCGGAGCAGTGGGGCGAGCTGAGCGGCAGTGCCGACGACGCCGTGCCGCTGGCCACCGCCTCCGAGTCGCTTGCCGAAGCGCAGTCCGGGGAGTCTTCGGCGTGGGACACCTCGGGACAGGATGCGCAGTCGTGGTCCGCCGAGGGAGCGCCCTCGGACGCCACCGACACCGTGGGGTTGCAGGACGCGTCCGCCGCCATCGAGCTCCAGCCCGAGTGGGCCGCCGATGCCGTGGAGCCCGCCGCCCCCATCGAGCTCCAGCCTGAATGGGCCGCCTCCGCTGACACGGCGGAGGAAGCCGCTTCGACGCAGGCGTGGTCCGGTACCGCATCGTCCGAACAGCCCACCGCGCCCGCGTGGGATGCCCCGGCCGCCGAATCCGCGTGGGTCGCCTCCACGGCCGCGCCCGTCGCGGATGCCCAGGGCGGATGGACGCCCTCGTCCGAAGAGGCTCCGCTGATCGAGGCCCAGTCCGAATGGGCCACGCATGAGGCCGACGCCGCACAGCCGGCACAGGCGTCCGACTGGAACGCCACGGAAGAAGCCGCGCCCGTCGCCGCGCAGCCGGAGTGGGCCACGGAAGAAGCCGCGCCCGTCGAAGCGCAGCCGGAGTGGGCCGCCGCTGAAGAGGCCCCCATCGAAGCGCAGCCGGAGTGGGCCACGGAAGAAGCCGCGCCCGTCGCCGCGCAGCCAGAGTGGGCCGCCGCCGAAGAGGCGCCCATCGAAGCGCAGCCCGAGTGGGCGACCACGGAAGAAGCCGCGCCCGTCGCCGCGCAGCCGGAATGGACCCCCACCGAAGGCACCTCCACCGTTCCCACGCAGCCGCAGTGGGGAGCCGAGGAGGCCGCGCCCATCGCTGCGCAGCCGGAATGGGCCGCCGAAGAGGCTCCCATCGAGGCCCAGCCCGAGTGGGCCGCTGCTGAGGAGACCGCGCCCGTCGCCGCGCAGTCCGAGTGGGCGACGGCTGAAGAGGCTCCCATCGAAGCGCAGCCCGAATGGGCCACGGAAGAGACCGCGCCTGTATCAGCGCAGTCCGAGTGGGCCACCACGGACGCGACGCCTGCCGCCGCGCAGCCGGAGTGGGCGACGACCGACAACACCCCGGAGGCCGCGCCGATCGAGGCCCAGCCGGAGTGGGCCACCGCCGACGCCGCTCCGGTCGCTGCGCAGTCGGAGTGGGCGACCACGGAAGAAGCCGAGCCCACGGCACCGCAGTCGGAGTGGGCCGCGACCGAAGAGGCAGCCCCCATCGAAGCGCAGCCCGAGTGGGCCACCGAGGAAGCAGCGCCCGTAGCGACGCTGCCTGAATGGGCCACGGAAGAAGCCGCCGCGCCCGTCGCCGCGCAGCCCGAATGGGCCGCCGCCGAAGAGGCGCCCATCGAAGCGCAGCCGGAGTGGGCCACGGAAGAAGCCGCCACGCCCGTCGCTGCGCAGCCCGAATGGGCCGCCGCGGAAGAAGCTCCCATCGAAGCGCAGCCCGAGTGGGCCACGGAAGAAGCAGCCACGCCCGTCGCCGCGCAGCCCGAATGGGCCGCCGCGGAAGAAGCTCCCATCGAAGCGCAGCCCGAATGGGCCACGGAAGAGACCGCGCCTGTATCAGCGCAGTCCGAATGGGCGAGCACGGAAGCCGCTGCTCCTGTCTCCGCACAGCAGGAGTGGGCTGCCACTGAAGAAGCCGCGCCCATCGAAGCGCAGCCCGAATGGGCCACCGAGGAAGCCTCCGCGCCCGTCGCCGCGCAATCCGAATGGGCCGCCGCGGAAGAAGCCCCCATCGAAGCGCAGCCCGAATGGGCCACCGAAGAAGCTGCGCCTGTCGCTGCGCAGCCGGAGTGGGCCGCCGCCGAAGAAGCTCCCATCGAAGCGCAGCCCGAATGGGCCACCGAGGAAGCCGCCCCCGTCGCCGTACAGCCGGAGTGGGCCGCCGCCGAAGAGGCACCCATCGAAGCGCAGCCGGAATGGGCCACGACGGAAGCCTCCGCACCTGTCGCCGCGCAGTCCGAGTGGGCGGCCGAAGAGGCACCCATCGAAGCGCAGCCGGAGTGGGCCGCCGCCGAAGAGGCACCCATCGAAGCGCAGCCGGAGTGGGCCACGACGGAAGCCGCCACGCCGGTCGTCGCGCAGCCCGAATGGGCCGCGGCTGAAGAAGCCCCCATTGAAGCGCAGCCCGAATGGGCGACCACGGAGGCCGTGCCCCCGGGCGCGGATCAGCCGTGGGCCGCCACGGACGCCGCCGCGCAGTCGGAGTGGGCCGCCACCGAGGACGCCTCCGCGAACTCCGCCTGGGCCCAGCCGTCCACCGACACCGAGCAGCCCTGGGACGCCCCGGTCGAGGAAGCCGCCCCTGCTTGGGGCGCCGCTCCCGCCACGCCGGAATGGGGTGCCCCCCAGGCCCCCGCCGCGCGCTCCTCCTGGGCCGAGCCCCAGGAGG
>NZ_RAWF01000331.1:0-10027 GCF_003612075.1 Corallococcus sp. CA041A | reverse complement strand
GGTGGAGACGGGGCAGGGGCGGGTCCGGGTCCGCGTGCCCGCGGGCGCGGACCAGGAGGCCGTCGTGGAGGAAGGGTGGATGGACGCGCACGCGTTGCTGGCGCGCTGCGCGGAGCCGTTGGACGCCTCCACGTGGGACGTGACGCGGCTGGATGCCGCGGACGTGCAGCGCATCGACGAGGCACTGGAGGCGGTGTCTCCAGCGGTGGTGACGCGGGTCCAGGCGCCCTGTGCCGCATGCGGGGATGTGCGGGAGGTGGAGGTGGATCCGTATGGGTGCCTGTCCATGGACCCGGAGGTGTTGCTGGAGGAGGTCCACACGCTGGCGTCGACGTACCACTGGAGCGAGCGGGACATCCTCGCGCTCCCGAGGCACCGGCGGCGGCGGTACCTGCGTCTCGTGGAACGGGGCGCGGGTGTGACGACGTGAAACGACTTTGGAGTCCGCGATGGGGTTTCTGGCTGACATCCTTGCCGATGCGCTCCCGCACCGGGTGCCCGAGGCACCGCTGGAAGAGTGGGAGGACACACCTGTGTCCGAGGTCGTCGGGGAAGCACCACCGGCGTGGGGCGGAGAGCCCGCCCCCCGGTCCGCGGACCATGACTGGGAGGCCAGGCCTGACTCCGGAAACGGAAGTCGAGGTCTGGGAAAGGTGGCTAGCGCAGTGGTCCCTCAGGGGCAGGGCGGCATCCTGGCAGGTGCCGTCCGAGTTCCAGTGGAGGCTGGTGGGGAACCGGACCGGGCGACCGGCGAGGACCCCGACAGCCTTGATGTTCTACCCGACCCGGTCCTGGTGAAGTCACGTGGGGCGGGTGGGTTCGAGGTGCCTGAAGTCGTGACCGGACTGACGTCGCTTCCTCGTGGAGCGGGGTTGGAAGAAGGCGCGACCCAGGACACCGAGAGCTCCTCCGTTCCGCCTCTGGCTGCGACAGGCCTGCTCAGGAGAAAGCCACAGGGGTCCGCCACCCCTCCCGCCTTCGTGCCGTCCGTGCCTCCGCGTGTTCCGGAGGCCCGGGGGCCATCGATGCCCGTGTCCCAGGAGGCCGCGCCTGGCCGGTCCTCGGGGCCGGCGGCACCGGGGGCCTTCGTACAAGAAGCCCCAGCGCCTAAGGGGCGGGCCGTGCCCGGGTCCGCTTCGTCCGGGTCCACCGCGTCCGAGACTCCAGCTCGTGCCCCGCGCCCGGTGCCGGGCGCGCCCGCCGCCGAGCGGGAGGCGCGGGCGGTTCCCCGGGACGTCGCGCGACAGGCTCCGCCGCCAGGGGAGGCCGCTCCGGCGTTGCCGCCAGGGGAGGCCGCGCGAGGGGCCGCTCCGGCGTTGCCGCCGCGGCGCGAGCTCCAGGAGCCCCGTGTGCACATCGGCGAGGTGCACGTGGTCATCACCGCGCCGGCGCCCGCGCCCGCGTCTTCCTCCGCGATTCCGGGCCAGGGCTCGGACTTGCTCAACCGTCACTACCTCCGGAACGCCTGAGATGGCCCTGCCTGAATCCTCGGTCTCCGTGGCCTGCCGCTCGCTGGCGGACTTCGTTCGCGAGAGCTTCCGCCTGCAGGGGCAGACAGTCCGCGTGCCCATTGGCACGCCCGCCGCCGCCGCGCCCGCCACGGGTGACACGGACCACCGGGTCAACCTGTTCTTCCACCGCTTCGAGCCACCGCCCATGGGCGCGGACGTGCTGCCCGGTCAGACCTGGTTCCTGCGCGTGCACTGCCTGGTGACGGCGTTCGCCGCCGCCGAGGACACGGTGAGCGCGGGGGAGAACGACCTGCGCCTGCTGGGCGAGGTCATCCGCTTCTTCCACGAGAAGCCCGTCATGGACGCGCTGGACGCCTCCGGCGAGGTGGTCCGCTTGCAGCTCATCTTCCAGCCGCTGAGCCTGGATGACATCAACCGCCTCTGGTCCACGCAGAAGGACGTCGCCTACCGGCCGTCCGTGGCCTACGAGGTGGCGCTCGTTCCGGTGGTGCCGCGCACGCGCACGCGCGAGGCGCCTCGCGTGGTGTCCGTGGGGGCCCACGTGCAGCCGGGGACACCACGCGGGCCGGTGCCGGCGGTGCCAGCCTGGACGCCGCCCCTGGCGCGGTTGAGGGTGGACCCGCGGTTGGAGGACTGGGCGCCGCAGGTTGGCTTCGTGCGCGCGGGGACCTGCACGCAGAGCCTGGTGTTCGAGGTGGGCAGCCCGGAGCTGGCGGGCTTCACGCCAGAGGTCGTGGTGGCCGGAGCGGCCGGGGCGAGCGTGCACTTCCGGTGGGACGTCTGGGACCAGACCCTGGGGTGGCGCACGGTGGACACGGCGGTCGACATGACGCCGGCCGTGCTGGAGGTGGACCCGGAGCAGCCGCCCGCCACGTCGCGTGTGCCGGTGCCGCTGCCCTTCTCGGACCATGCGGGACAGGCCGTGCTCTACGCCGTGCGCCGCTACCGGCGCGCCGCGGACGGGCCGGAGGGCGTGGAGCTCGAGGCGCGGGGCAACCCCGTCTTCGTCACCTTGCATGGAGGTGGCGCATGAGCACGGAACCCCTGCGGGCGGAGGTGGAGCGGGTGGAGTTGCTGGGGCAGTGCCTGTCGCGGCTGCGCCAGGGCGCGTCGTTGGAGGACGCGGTGCTGGAGCGGCTGCGCGAGGCCCAGGCGCGGGTGCGGGTGGCCCGGGAGGATGGCTCGGCGTGGCGCCTGCTCCGCGCGAGCCAGCTCGCTCCCGTCGAGTATGACGTGCTGGCCTGCGCGGTGGCGCCCGAGATGGAGCCTCGAGTTGGCTGGCTCTTCCAGCAGCTCCAGCCCGGCGCTGCGCAGCCGGTGTACCCCACGGCGGCGCTCATCCAGGAGCTGCTCGCATTGCAGCCCGCGGACGGCGCGAGGTTGTCGTCGGTGTTGTCCGAGGACGCGCCCCTGCGGCGCCTGGGGTTGCTGGAGCGCGACGAGGGAGGCCCCTACTCGCCCATCCGGCCGAGCCGTGGCCTCACGCCGCGCCTGCTCGGAGCCCCGGAGCCGCCCCTGTCGCTCCCGGGCGCGCTGCGGGTGCCGGGCACGGCGCGCTGGGAGGAGTTGGTGCTGCCGGAGGCGAAGCTGGCGCTCCTGCGGGAGTTCCTGTTGTGGCTCCAGCATCGCGAGACGGTGGTGGAGCAATGGGGCGGCCGCGCGATGGGAGGCCCCGTGGCGTTGTTCTCCGGCCCGTCCGGGACGGGGAAGACGTTCGCCGCCTCGGTGCTCGCCACGACGATGGGCTGGGAGCTGCACCGCGTGGACCTGGGCGCGCTCGTCAGCAAGTACATTGGCGAGACGGAGAAGAACGTCAGCAAGCTCTTCGACGCGGCCCACGGGCGCGACGTCATCCTCCTCTTCGACGAGGCGGACAGCCTCTTCGGCCGCCGTGGCGAGGTGCGCGAGGCCCGCGACCGGTACGCCAACCAGGAGGTGAGCCACCTGCTGGCGCGAATCGAGCAGCACACGGGGCCGTGCATCCTCACCACCAACCTCAAGGGCAACCTGGACCCGGCGTTCGCCCGCCGCTTCCAGGTGGTGGTGGAGTTCCCCCGGCCGGACGCCCGCGCGCAGGCGAGGTTGTGGCGGGGGCTGCTGCCGCCGCGTGCGCCGCTGTCGCCGGAGGTGGACCCGGAGGTGCTGGGCGCGGCGGTGAGCCTGTCCGGTGGCGGCATCCGCAACGCAGCGCTGCACGCGGCCTATCTCGCCGCGGGCGCGGGGACCCCCATCGGCATGCGGGAGCTCGCGCTCGCGGTGTGGCGCGAGCTGGGCAAGGAGGGGCGCGACGTGTCCGCCTCGGAGCTGGGGCCCTTGCGCAAGCACCTGCCCAAGGAGCTGGCGCCATGCTGACCATCGACGCGTTGCACCTGCGGCTGCCAGCGGGCTTCGAGCGCCGCGCGGACACGCTCGTCCGGCTCGTCGCGCGCGAGCTGTCTCGCGTGCACGTGGTGAATGAAGGGACGCACCACGTGCCTTCCGCGCACCTGTCGCTGCACGTGGACCTGTCGCTGCCGGATGGGGAGGTGGCCTCGCGCATCGCCCACGCGCTCGTCACCCATGTCAGGGGCGCGGTGGAGACTGGCCGGGTCGAAGAGGAAGGAGGCCGTGGATGGTGAGGGTGAGCCGGGGCGCGCTGGTGGAGTACGGCCTGTCCGTGCCTCCCCTGGCGCTGGTGTTCGACTTCAATCCGCGCACGCTCTCGCGCACGCGCACGCTCACCTTGCGCACGCCGGGGACGCCAGGGTTGCGCGGGGCCTACGACTTCGCGCTGCCCACGGAGACGCCCCGCGTGGCGCAGGGCGTGTCGGTCGAGCCGGAGTCGTTCACGCTGGAGATCCTCCTGGACGCCACCGACCGCATGCACGAAGGCGACGCGGTGGCCGCCACGCTGGGCATCCAGCCGGAGCTGGACACGCTGCGCACGCTGGTCGAGCCGAAGTCGCAGGGGCCGGGAGGGCTTCAACTGCTGGCCAGCCTGGGGCTCGGGTCGGAGCGGGCCTTCCAGCGCGAGCAGTTCGCGTCGGTGCTGCTGTTCGTCTGGGGTGGCCAGGTGCTGCCCGTGTTCCTGACGTCCGTCCGGGTGGAGGAGACGAACTTCCTGCCCTCGCTGGTGGCCTACCGGGCGACGGTGTCGCTCACGTTGCAGGTCATCGAGGGCAACAACCCGTTCTACCTGCGGGAGAAGGCCCGTCAGCTCGTGGGCGCGGCGGTCAACAGCGGCCGGCTCACCGCGGACCTGCTCAAGGGGGTGCTGTGATGTTCCCGCGTGACTCGCGGTATGCGAAGGGCCGTGCCTTCGACGAGGACCCGGTGTTGGGGGAGGTGTTCCGCGGCGTGAGGCCTCGCGCCATCGGCCCGGCCACCGGCGTGTTGGAGCACGTGGTCCGCTCCGGTGAGCGCTTGGATCTGCTGGCGCGCCACTACTACAACGACGCGAGGTTGTGGTGGCGCATCCTGGACGCCAACCCGGGCTTCCTCTTCGGCGGCGACCTGACGCTCGACAGCTTCGTGGGCCAGGTCATCGTCATCCCCCGGGCCACGGAATAGCGCCATGCTGGCCGACCTGTTCAGCGAGCGCTTCCGGGAACCCGTCGAGTGCGCCATCGAGGTGCGAGGCCGTCCCATCACCTCGCTCTATCCGTTCCTCCGCGAAGCCAGGGTGGAGGTGAGCCGCGACCGGGTCGGCGTGGCGACGCTCGTCTTCGACACGCGCCGCGACGAGAGCGGGCGCTGGACGGTGCAGGACGCGGAGGTCCTGGCCCCCTGGGAGCCCATCCTCATCGAGGCCCGCTTCGGTCAGCACACCGAGGAGGTGCTGCGGGGCTTCGTGCGCGAGGTGCGCGCGGACTATCCCGAGGACATGGGCACCGCCCGCGTCACGGTGTCCTGCCAGGACGAATCGCTGGCGATGGACCGCGAGCACGTGCGGCGCGTGTGGGGCGCGGAGGTCCCGACGTCGGACGGCGTGCTGCTGGCGGAGATCGCCGCGCGCCACGGCCTGGTGGTGGACCCCACCAGCGGCGCCGGCCTGAGCGGATTGGTGGTGCCGCAGGACTCCACCGACATCCGGTTCCTGCGTGCCCGGGCCGAGGCCAACGGGTACGAGCTGCTGGTCCGAGGGGGCGTCATCTACTTCGGCCCCATGCGGCTGGACGCCGAGCCCCAACCGACCATCCGCGTCTACGCGGGCCTGGACACGCACTGCCGCGCGTTGAGCGTCACCACGGACGGGCATCGCCCGAACACGGTGGCGGTGGACCTGGCCCCCTTGTCGGGCGCGGAGCCACGCCGGCAGGAGGTGACGCCGGACCTCCCGCTGCTCGGTACCCAGCAGGCGCACGGTGGCCAGGAGGGGCGCGACTTCACGTGGCTGCTCACCCGCGAGGGGGCCGTGGACGAGGAGGAGCTGCTCGCCCGGGCCCGGCGCAAGGTGAACGACTTCTCCCTGCGCGTGCGCGCGGAAGGGGAGCTGGACGGCACGGCCTACGGTCATGTCCTCAAGGTGGGCCAGCCCGTGGGCGTGGACGGCGTCGGTGAGTGGCTGGGCGGCATCTACTACGTGGACGCCGTCACGCATGTCTTCTCACACGACGGTTACCGGCAGGGGCTGCGCCTGTTGCGCAATGCCTATGGGGACAACCTCGGGGGCGGGGCGCTCAACGTGCTGGGAGGTCTCCTGTGACGCCAGAGCTGCTCACGGAGCTCATCCGGCATACGCGCGACAAGTACTTCGGCAAGTACCGGGGCTTCGTCGCGGACAACCAGGACCCGGACGGATTGGGGCGCCTCAAGTTGAGGGTGCCGTCGGTGCTGGGCTCCGAGTCCTCGCCCTGGGCGCTGCCCTGCGTGCCCTTCGGTGGCGCCGCGGGACATGGCTGGTTCGCCATTCCGGAGGTGGAGGCCCAGGTGTGGGTGGAGTTCGAGGAGGGGGACCTGCGCAGGCCCATCTGGACGGGGACGTTCTGGCAGAAGAAGGAGGACGTGCCGGAGGACGCGGCGAAGACGCCTCCCACCACGCGCCTGCTCCGCACGCCCGCGGGCCACGTGTTGCGGTTCGACGACGCGAAGGACGAGGAGGCGGTGCTGCTCCAGCACCCGAAGGGGGCGCAGCTGAGCATCGACCCGAAGGGGACGGTGGCGCTGACGGACGCCAAGGGCGCCACGGTGGTGCTGGACGCGGAGGGCGAGGAGCTGCGCGTCGAGGACAGCCACGGCAACTCGCTCGTCCTGTCCTCCAGCGGCGTGCGGGTGGAGGACTCGCACGGCAACACCATCGAGACCGCGTCCTCGGGGGTGAAGGTGAAGGGCCAGCAGGTGGTGGTGGAGGGGACGCAGGTGCTTTTGGGCGGCAGTGGCGGGGAGCCCGTCATCAAGGGGCAGAGCTTCCTCACCCTGTTCGCCACGCACGTGCACACCTCGTCGGCGCCGGGGGGCCCCACGTCGCCGCCCATCCCCCAGGGCGAGATGAGCACGCTGTCGACGTCGGTGATGACGAAGTGAGGGAAAGGGACGAGGGATGAGCGAGCCATTCGATCAGCGTCAGCGCCTGGGGGACCCACCGTGCCTGGCCTTCCCGTTCCGCGTGGAGGCGCAGGGGCCGGCCATCAGCCGGCGCGGCCAGCACGTGCGGGAGCAGATCGAGCAGGTCCTCTTCACCACGCCCGGGGAGCGGGTGTTCCGCCCGGACTTCGGGGGTGGGGCGAAGATGCTGGTGTTCGAACCCAACGGCACGCCGCTGTGGGACGTGACGCGGCGGCGCATGCAGGCGGCGCTGGCGGACGCGCTGCGCGGAGAGGTGGACCCGGGCAGCCTGGAGCTGGAGGTGACGGGCGAGGACGAGAAGCTCCAGCTCGTCGTGCGCTACCGCCTCACCACGCTGGGTGTTCCCCAGCAGCAGCTCTTCGCGGTGGGAGGCGTCGGTGGCTGACACGCCCGTCCCTGAAATCCTCTTCGAGCCCGGGCTGCCGGGATGTGGCCGCCGCGTGGTGCGGGGACTGCCCCGGCCGCTCCCCGACGTGGGCAACGACTTCGACTGGCAGGTGCGCGACTTCGACGGCTTCCGCCGCTTCATGATGGAGGAGCTGGCGGCGCGCATCCCGGAGCGCCAGCGCTGGACGGCGGCGGACATCGAGGTCGTCCTGGTGGAGGTGCTGTCGGCGGTGCTCGACCAGCTGTCGGACATGGCGGACCGGGTCGCCGCCGAGTCCTTCCTGGAGACCGCGCGCCGGCCGGAGTCCGTGCGGCGGCTGTCGCGGCTCATCGGCTACGACGCGGAGCGCATGGCCTTCGCCGCGGGAGACATCCGCACCAACCCGGCGGCGGATGGGGAGGGGGCGAGGGCGGAGCTGGAGCAGGCCTGGGCGGCGAACCCCTTCCTGATGGAGGCGGCGCGGCGCGCGGGGCCTCGCGAGCTGCACGTCCAGCGGCGCATGGTGACGGTGGAGGACTACGGCGGGATGTTGGAGGAGCACCCGCTGGTCCGCCACGCGCAGGCCTCGCTGGAGTGGGGCGGCTCGTGGACCGTCGTGCGGGTGGCCATCATCGGGGGGAATGACCGGGTGCTGGATGCCGTGGAGGGCACGAGCGCGGCGGCCACCACGCCCGCGGACCTGCGCAAGCGCGTGGAGCGCTTCCACATCGAGCGGGGGCTGGATGCGCCGCACTGGCCGGACACCTCCCTGCGCACGTTGCTGGGCGGCTACGTGGAGACGTACCGGATGATTGGCCAGGAGGTGCAGCTCCAGGACGCGGTGCCGGTGGGCATCCAGCTGGCGTTCACCCTCCAGGTGGGGCCGGACTACTTCCAGTCCGAGGTCCGCGCCGCGGTGGAGCAGGCCCTCGGGCGCGGCCCGGGAGGGTTCTTCGAGCCGGGCCGGCTGCGCTTCGGAGAGGACGTCAACGCCAGCGACCTCATCCAGACGCTCACCGCGCTGGAGGGCGTGGAGACGGTGCAGTTGGATCAGCTCAAGCGTTTCGGCGCGCGCTACCTGGACCAGGTGGCCACCGGCCGCATCCTGCTCCAAGGCATCGAGCTGGCCACGTGTGACAACGACCCGGCCCATCCGGAGCGGGGCTCGTACACGTTGAACCTGCGGGGCGGGAGGCGAGGGTGAGCAAGTCATCGGACATCACCCGGTGGAACCGGGCGGGGTTGCGGCGCATCCGCTACGTGGACGCCAACGCGGCCACGCTGCTCGAGGAGCTCCGCGCGCGATTGGACGAGCGCTTCAACCGGCCGGAGGCGTCCGTCCGCTGGCCCGGGATGCAGGCCCCGGTTTCGGAGAGCGAGTCCGAGCGGCAGGCGCGGCTGCTGGCCCAGTACGAGGCCCCGCGTGCCTCCGTGCCGGACTGGGGTTGGGAGATTGCCCGCGCCCTGGCGCGTGCGACGCACGTCCTCACCGAGCACGTGGACGCCTATGCCAACGAGGGCTACCTGGGGACGGCGACCCAGTGGGAGAGCCTGCGCCGGCTGGTGGAGATGATCGACTACCACCCGTCGCCTCCCGCGTCGGCCTTCACTCCGCTGGTGGTGCACGCGAAGGCGGGGACGCGGGGACGGCTGGGGCGAGGCTTCGCGGTGCGACACTCGCCGCCGGACGGGGGCGCGCCCGTCACGTTCGAGTCGCTCGACGACCTGGACGTGGACGCGGAGCTCAACCTGCTCCGGCCCGCGGGGCATGGGGTGAGTCCGGACGCGCTGGGACACTCCACGAAGAAGCTGGTGTTGGAGGGGAGCCTCTCCGGCATCAACGCGGGGGAGCCCGTCGTCCTCGAGAGCGAGGTGGATGGGCGGTGCGTGGCCTTCGTGGTGGACAGCGTCCTCCAGGAGGCGGGGACCACGACCTTGCGGGTGACCCCCACGCTCCCGAGCAACGTCTTCACCCTCGGGCGCACGCGCGTGCATGTCCGCCCCAAGGAGCGGTTGCCGGTCCAGGGGCCGCTGCGGACGGGCGGCGCGGTGGGGTTGATGCTGCGGCTGGCGGTGGAGCCGCGGGGCCTGCTCGCGGGGGACATCGTCACCGTGTCGGACGGACAGCGGCGCTACTACCGGCGCGTCACCTCCGTGGACGGGAAGAAGGTGGGGTTGGACCGGAGCATCGGCGAGCTGGCCCTGGCGCAGGCGGTGCTGGCCCGGCCAGTGGTGGTGCCGGTGGCGCGGCAGATGGGGAAGCGGATCATCACCTCGAGCGAGCCGCCCACGGTGGAGTATTTCGTCCAGGTCCCCGGTGCCTGGCAGCGCTTGACCGGGGAGACGCTGGGGGACCCGCGCGCCTTCGAGGACCCGGTGCGGGAGTACGAGGTGCACGTGGTGTCCGCCGCCGAGGTCCCGGTGGAGACCTCCGAGGAGGCGAATCGAGGCTACACCCTGCTCAAGCTCACCCAGCGGCGCGCTGAGGGAGAGACGGAGGAGTCGCTGCTCAACCCGCAGTCCTTCCTGGCTCCGCCGCCCGCGTCCGCGGGGGGCTGGGAGGTGGGCACCTTCCTGATGGCGGACGACTCGGCGTCGTTGCTGCCGGGGACTTTGTGGGCGGACAAGCCCAAGGGGCTGGGGG
>NZ_RAWF01000330.1:0-10097 GCF_003612075.1 Corallococcus sp. CA041A | reverse complement strand
GAGCACACCCGCCCACCCATGGCCCTCACTCTCCTGCGTCCCCCGGAAGCAAGCCCTGGCTCGGGGGCACGAGGACGGTCTGCACGCCACCATCTGGAAGCATCACGCCCCGCAGGTCGTCATCCGCGTCCACGCCGTCGACGACGCGCCGGAGGATGCGCCCATCCGGGCGAAGGGCGTACTTCGCGCCGGAGTCGAGCGACGGAAAACGCCGTCCACACGCTGCGGGGTTCTCGTCCACGAAGACGAAGAGCAGGCCGTCCTGCCGGAGCACCCGGTACGTGTAGGACTCCGGTCGGCTGTCACAGGACGTCGCCGCGCTCCCCAGCGGGAACAGGTCCCGCGAGACGATCGTCAACGCGCGCAGGGTCTCGCCATCCAGCACGACCGGCACACCGGCCAGGATGACGCCCGCGTCGGCATCGGAAGAGACCGGGAAGCGGACGGTCCGGTCTTCAAGCACTGGCGCCGAAAGAGGCTCGGGCCTCCGGGCGCAGCCCAGCAGTCCCAGCACCAACGCAACAGTCTTCAGCGACATGATCCGACCTCGCATCCGGCCTTCCTACAGCGCATCCAGCCGCTAGGTGCGCGCATCAAGCCAGGTGCGGAGCCGAGCAGCCCACCAACAGGCCCAGACCGGCCACGAGGCTCCAACCAGACCAGCAAGAGCGGCCAGGCATGAATTCCAGCAAAGCGCGTTCAGGCCGCAAGACCCACTCGCGAGCCCGCCTGACCTGCAAGCAGAAAAGCGAACGTTCGATCCGCAGGACAGGGGACTGTTCACTTACGGAAGCGGGAGAACGCTCCAGGGTTTAACGGAAGCTGGAACACCCCTACCCTGCCCCGTTCGCTACCGGCTCCCGTGATCCAAACGACCCCTGCCATCGATTCGCTGCGGGCGCGGTATCTGTCCGCGCAGCTCTCCGGGAACCGACAGGAGGCCCTGCGCCTGCTCGTGGACGAGGGCCTGCTGTGCGGCGTGCCTCTCCAGGAGCTCCACCTGGAGGTCATCCAGGCGGCCCAGTACGAAATCGGGCGGCTCTGGCAGGAGAACGTCATCTCCGTGGCCCAGGAACACCTGGCCACCGCCATCTCCCAGTACGTCCTGGCCCACCTGTACCGCCACCTGCCCCGCGACCCGTCCAACGACAAGGTCGTGTTGATGGCGTGCGTGGAGGGCGAACTGCACGAAGTGGGCGCGCGCATGGCCAGCGACTTCCTGGAGATGGCCGGCTTCAACGTGCGCTTCCTCGGCGCCAACGTGCCCGCGGATCACCTGGCCCGCATGGTGCGCGAGTCCCCGCCGGACCTGCTGGCCCTCTCCGTCTCCATGCCCTTCCACATGCCCCAGGTCCGCGAGGCCGTGCGCAAGGTGCGTGAAGTCTCCCCGTCCCTGCCCATCGCCGTGGGTGGGCTCGCCTTCGACTGGGGCCCCGTCCTCGAGGACGAACTGGCCGTGTCCTTCTTCGGCAAGAGCGTCCGCGAGCTCGTCGCCTCCGCCTGCCGCCTCCTGGGGGTCTGACGCCATGCCGCACGTGAGCCTCCAGGTGGAAGCGCGGACCGCGTTCCTCGCATCCAACTCTGTTCAGGCTTTGTACGAAGACCCGTTCTGGGCCGCGCGCTACGGCATCCAGCGCGCCCGCCGCTTCGGTGACGAAGACGCCGTCTTCCACGTGCGCTACCTCGTGCAAGCACTGGACGCTGCGCGCCCCGCCATCATCGAGGACTACGCGCGCTGGCTGCGCACCCTGCTCGTCACGCGCGGCATGTGCTCGCTGCACCTGGATCAGCACTTCGACGGGCTCGCCCACGCGCTCCAGGCGGAGGGCTTCGGCCCGGACTCCCTGCCCCACACCTACGTCCACTCCGCCCGACAGGCCCTGCGGTACAAAGACGGCCCCGCCCACGCCGTGGAGTCGGACGCCGCCGCCATCATCAGCGTGGTCGTCCGGCGCACGGAGGGCCCGCTTCCCTCCGGAAGCCGCCCCCGCCTGGAACAAGAGGTGCGGCTCCAGTTGTCCTATCTCTCGGATGCGCTCGCCCTGGGTCGTGCGGACCTGTGGAACGCCCATCTGCAGTGGTACGCGGGATTCTGGCCCCAACGGAGACTGTCCCCCCTGACCCTTCTCCAAACCCTGGACGCATTGAAAGCGGCCCTGGCGGACGGCCCCCCTGAAGCGCGGACGTTGCTCGCGCGGATGCCCGATTCGTGGGAGGAGACCCACTCATGATGAAGGAAGAGGACCGCGACTCCGGGATCTTCGAATCCCTCAGCCGCGAGCTGGCTTTGGCCTGTGATGCGCAGGGCACGATCGTCTGGCGCGACGAGCGCGCCGCGCGCCTCCTGGACGTCAAGCCCGGCCAGACGCTGCAGAGCCTGGCGAGCCACGGCAGCGAGAGCAAGGTCGAGAAGCTGCTCGTGCAGGCGCGCGACGAGGCCGTGGACAGCTGGGAGCTCATCCTCCAGAGCCACCACAAGCCCGCGACGTTCGCCTTCCGCGCCCGGCCGCACGAGGGCGGCATCGCGCTGGTGGGCAGCCTGGTGCCGGAGGACTACGGCACCGCGCTCACCCAGGTGAGCACCACACTGGGCGAACTGTCCGCGCTCCACCGCGAGACGGAGCGCCAACAGCACGAGCTCAAGCGCCGCGCGGAGGAACTGGCCCGCCTCAACCGCGAGCTGGAGGAATCCAACAAGGGCGTGCGCACCCTGCACGCAGCCCTGGATGAGAAGGCGGAGAGCCTCCAGCGCGCGTCCGAAATCAAGAGCCGCGTGGTGGCCAACGTGAGCCACGAGTTCCGCACGCCGCTGCACTCCATCCTCGGGCTGTCCAAGGTGCTGCTCAACCCGCTCAACGGCAGCCTCGCGCCGGAGCAGGAGAAGCAGGTCCAGTTCATCCGCGGCTCCGCGGAGGCGCTCTTCGAGCTGGTCAACGACCTGTTGGACCTGTCCAAGGTGGAGTCCGGCAAGACGACGCTGCGCCACACCCGATTCGTCGCGTCCGACCTCATCAGCGCGATGCGCGGCATGACGCGTCCCCTGCTGGCGACGGACTCGACGGTGGCGCTCGACTTCGAGGAGTCGGCGGAGCCCCTGGAGCTGGAGACGGACGAGGCCAAGCTCAGCCAGGTGCTGCGCAACCTCATCTCCAACGCGCTCAAGTTCACCGAGTCCGGCGCCGTCACGGTGTCCGCGGCCCGGGGCCCGCGCGACACGGTGGTGTTCTCCGTGAAGGACACGGGCATCGGCATCGCGCCGGAGAACCACGACCGCGTCTTCGAGGAGTTCATCCAGGTGGACAGCCCCCTGCAGCGGCGCGTGAAGGGCACCGGCCTGGGCCTGCCCCTGGCGCGCAAGCTGACGGAGCTGTTGGGCGGCACGCTCACCGTGAAGAGCCAGCTGGGGGAAGGCGCCACCTTCCTCATCACCCTGCCGCGCGTCCACCCGGAGGTGTCGGAGATGACGGGGCTCACCCAGCGCAGCGAGACGCTGGACCCCTCGCGCGCCCCGGTGCTGGTGCTGGAGGACGACCGCCAGACGCTCTTCCTCTACGAGAAGTACCTGGCGCGCTCCGGCTTCCAGGTGCTGCCCGTGCGCAGCGTGGAGGAAGCGCGCAAGGCGATGCAGCGCGTGCGCCCCGCGGCCATGGTGCTGGACGTGATGCTGGAGGGCGAGACGAGCTGGAACTTCCTCGCGGAGATGAAGAACGGGGAGCAGACGCGCGACATCCCCGTCCTCGTCGTCACCGTGACGGACCGCGAGCAGAAGGCGCGCGCCCTGGGCGCGGACGAGTTCTGGCTCAAGCCCGTGGACGAGGTGCGCCTGCAGAAGAAGCTGACGGCGATGGCGCGCACCGGGCCGGTGGAGCGGGTGCTCATCATCGACGACGACGACGTGCACCGCTACCTGCTCAAGCAGTTGCTCAAGGACACGCAGTTCCAACTGCTGGAGGCCGCCAACGGCCGCGAGGGCGTGAGGATCGCCCGCGAGCACGCCCCGCACCTCATCTTCCTGGACTTCGTGCTGCCGGACATCACCGCCTTCGACGTGCTGGACGAACTGAAGGCGGACCCGCGCACGCGCGACATCCCCATCATCCTGCACACCTCCCACCAGTTGCAGGAGCCGGAGCGCCAGCGGCTGGCGCGCGAGACGTCCGCCATCCTGGCCAAGCACACGCTCAGCCGCGAGGTGGCCATCACCCGCATCCGCGACGCACTGTCCAAGGCGGGGCTGGGGAACCGGGAGCTGCGCGAGGGGAGCTCCCGTGGCTGAGGAGTCGCGTCTGGCAACGGTCCTCAACGTCAACGACGACGAGGCCAACCGCTACCTGGTCAACCGCATCCTGGAGATGTCCGGCTACCACGTGCTGGAGGCGGCCACCGGCATGGCGGCGCTCCTCATGGCGGAGGAGCACCGCCCGGACGTCATCGTCCTGGACGTGAAGCTGCCGGACATCAGCGGCTATGAGGTCTGCGCGCGGCTGAGGGCCAACTCGGCCACGGCCTCCATCGCGGTGATGCACACGTCCGCGACGTTCGTCACGCCGGACAAGAAGGTGCAGGGCCTGGAGGGCGGCGCGGACGCGTACCTCACCCAGCCCTACGAACCCTCGGAGCTCATCGCCACGGTGCGCTCGCTGTTGCGCCTGCGCCACGCGGAGCAGCAGGCCCGGCTGCGCACGGATCAGCTCATTGAAATGGACCGGCGCAAGGACGAGTTCCTGGCCATGCTGGCCCATGAGCTGCGCAACCCGCTGGCCGCCATCATGACGTCCATTGGCATCCTGGAGCGCAAGGGGCCCTCGGACACCAAGGAAGCGCGGATGCACGGCATCATCCAGCGCCAGACGCACCACCTGGCGCGGCTGGTGGATGACCTGCTGGACGTCAGCCGCATCACCCGGGGCAAGGTGGAGCTGCGGACGGAGCCGGTGAGCCTCACGGCGACCTTCCAGCAGGTGCTCGCCATCCTGCGCCCCCGCGTGGAGGCCCGCGGCCTGAAGCTGGAGGTCCACCTGCCGCGCGCGCCGCTGTGGCTGGAGGGCGACGCCACGCGCCTGGAGCAGGTCTTCACCAACCTGGTGGACAACGCGGCCAAGTACACGGACGAGGGCAGCGTCACCGTGGAGCTGTTCCAGGAGGGCGTGGACGGCGGCGCGCAGGCGGTGCTGCGGGTGAAGGACACCGGCATCGGCATCTCGCAGGAGAAGCTGCCCGCCATGTTCGAGCTGTTCGCCCAGGCGGACACGTCCCTGGAGCGCTCGCGCGGGGGCCTGGGCATTGGTCTCACCCTGGTGCGCACGCTGGTGCGGATGCACGGCGGCACCGTGGAGGCCACCAGCGGCGGCCCGGGCCGGGGCAGTGAGTTCGTGGTGCGGCTGCCCCTGCTCCCCGCGGACCGCGTCCCCCTGGCGGCCGGGACGAACCTCCTGGATGCACGGCGCGCGCGGCGCATCCTGCTGGTGGAGGACAACTCGGACGCGCGCCAGTCCATGCGCGACCTGCTGGAGCTGTGGGGTCACCAGGTGGCTGTGGCCCAGGACGGCGTGCGGGGCGTGGAGCTGGCCCTGGAGCACGCGCCGGACCTGGCGCTGGTGGACATTGGCCTGCCGGGGATGGACGGCTTCCAGGTGGCCCGGACGCTGCGCGCGCGCGTGGGGCAGGGGCTGCGGCTGGTGGCGCTCAGCGGCTACGGCGACCCGGAGGCCTACCAGCAGGCCCTGAAGGCCGGGTTCGACGTGCACCTCACCAAGCCGGTGCGGCCCGCGGACCTGGATCGCGTCCTGTCGAACCTCTGAAGCGGGAGTGGAGGGTGGCTACCGCCGCGTCAGCGCGTTGGCCACCAGGCCCAGCAGCTTCACCTGGCCGGGGTCCAACTGACGCACGCTGCGCAGCAGCCGGCGCACTTCCGGACGCTCCGGCGTGGGCGGAGGGGCCTCGCTGGCGCGCGACGGCGGAGCGCCCTGCGCCGCGAGTCCCAGCAGCTCGTCCGCGGAGACGTGCAGCTCGTGGCACAGCTTCAGCAGGGTCTGGACGCTGGGGAGCATGCCGCCGCGCTCAAGGCGGCCGTACACTTCCGTGGCCACGTCGATTCGCTCGGCGACGTCGGCCTGCGTAAGCTCCATGCGGCCCCGGGCGACCCGTGCCGATGCGCCGATGGTGGTTGCGAGTTTCTTGTCCATGCCTTCGCTTGCCGACCCGAAACGTTTGGCCGACGGCATAGGACGTATAGAGGCAGACAGACAGAACTTGCCGGGTCAGCCTCCCATTGTTCACCCATAGGGTCGCTGCGCGGGAGGTGGACTTTCGGAGTCCGGGCAACCCCGACACCCATGGCTCTTTTGAGACGGAGCGCCCTCTGGAAACAGCCTCCGCGAAGTGCATCTCCGCGCGTTTACGGGCTTGTCCGGAGGTGACCCAGGACGTTGGAGCCGCCGTTTCCTACGGTGCTGAAGCGTCCTGCCGCCACTGCCACCCTTCAGGGTTGGCTCATGTTTTCAGTGCCGCCCAGATACACGCCCCGCCGCCACCCGCTTCCGAGTGGCGTCGTGGCCGCTACCGCGACGCCAGGGTGGTCAACTCCACCGTGCCCAGGGCGCGCGCCAGCTCCGCGCGAGAGGTGGCCAGGTCGTACGTCGCCTGCACCTGCTGGGCAGCGGCGTTGGTGAAGGCCACCTGCGCGTCGCTCACCTCGATGATGTTGCCCACGCCCGCGCGGTAGCGCCCTTCGGCCAGCCGCAGCCGCTCGCGCGCATTCACCTGGGCCTCGTCCGCGGCGGTGAGCGCCTCGCGCGTGGCCACCACGTTGAGCCGGGCCTGCTCCACCTGGAGCCGCACCTGCTGCCGGAGCGCGTCCTTCTGCGCCTGGAGGTCGCGCAGGTTGGCGTTGGCCTCGCGCGTCTGCGCGTTGACGAGCCCGCCCTGGAACAGCGCCCAGCTCAGCTGGACGCCGCCCTGCGCGCTCAGCGTGGCGCCGTTGAACGGGTTCGCCCCCACGTCGGACAGGTTGCCCGTGGCGCTCAAGGAGGGCAGGTGGCCGGCCTTCGTCACCTTCACCTGGGACTCCTGCGCGGAAATCTGCCGCTCGCGCGCGGCGACGTCGGGACGGGCCTCCAGCGCGCGCTTCACCAGCGCGTCCAGCACCTCGTCCTCGCCCGTGATGGCCGCCACCGTCACGTCCTGCACGGTGTAGTCGGTGGCCGTCTCCACGCCCATGGCCTGGTTGAGCTGCGCCTTCGCGGTGGCATAGGCGTTCTGCGCGCGGATGAGCGCCACCTGCGCGTTGGCCTTCGCGGTGCGCTGCTGGAGCAGGTCAATCTCCGGCCGAGAGCCCACCTGCACGGACGCGTTCACCTGGTTGAGCCGGGCCTCCTCGCTCTGGAGCGTCTCGCGCGCCACGCCCAGGAGAGCCTTCTGCGTGAGGACGTTGAAGTACGCCGTGCGCACATTCCGCAGCGCGTCCTGGAGCACCTGCTCCTGCGAGTCCTCCTGCGCGCCCGCCGTCTCCTTCGACGCGTTGTAGCGGCCAGACGTCTTGCCGAAGTCGTAGATGAGCTGGTTGGCGGCGATGCTGCCGCTGAAGCGCCGCGTGGAGTTGGACACCACGCCGGTGTCGCTGCCCGGCACGTTCTGGATGACGGCCCGGTTGCTGGTGCCCAGCGTGTAGCCAGCGTTGGCGCTCACCTGCGGCAGGAAGCTGGAGAAGGACTGGTCCACCCGGGCATACGCCGCGTCGGTGCTCGCCTGCGCCGAGCGCAGCGACGGCTGGTACTGGCGCGCCGCGGCCTCCGCGTCCGCCAGGGTGATGACGCGCCCCTCGGCGGCGGACATCGTCAGGGACTGCTGCACGGCCGGAGGCGTCACGGGCTTCGCTGGAGCCGGGGCCTGCGGCGTGGCGGCCGGGGCCGTCGCCGGAGCCTGGGCCTGCGAGGCGGCGGGCTGGGCCGTCTGGGCCCCCGCGACCACGGGCAGGAGGCACAACGAAAGCGTCAACGGAAGCGCGCGCATCACTCGTACCTCAGTGCATCGATGGGATCCAACAGGCTCGCCTTGCGCGCCGGATACAGACCGAAGACGACCCCAACCAGGCCGCTGAACACGATGGCCAGCAGCGCGACGTCAGGACGGACCAGCATGGGCCAGCCGAACTGCGCGGCGAGCAGCTTCGCCACGCCCAGGCCCACGGCCGCGCCGATGATGCCGCCCAGCACCGCCAGCGTCAGCGCCTCGATGAGGAACTGCGCCAGGATGTCTCGCGGACGGGCGCCCACCGCCACGCGCACGCCAATCTCGCGCGTCCGCTCGGTGACGCTCACCAGCATGATGTTCATGATGCCGATACCGCCCACCACCAGCGACACCGCCGCGATGGCCGCGAGCAGCAGGCTCAACGTCTCCGTGCTCTGCTGCTGGCCGCTGGCCACCTCCGCCAGGTTGCGCACGTCGAAGTCGTTGGCGTCGTCCTCGCCCAGCCGGTGACGCTCGCGCAGCAGGTTCGTCACGTCCGTCTGGGCCTTGGCCGTGAGGTCCGCGCTGGCCGCCTGCACGAACACCGCGCCGGTGATGTACGCGCCCAGGCTCTGCGCCTGCACCTGCCGCTTGAACGTGGTGGCCGGCACGAACACCGTGTTGTCGAAGTCCTGGCCCACGGGCGACTGGCCCTTGGGCGCCGTCACGCCCATCACGGTGAAGGGCGTCTTGTTGATGCGGATGACCTGCCCCACGGGGTTGAAGCCCTTGCCGTAGAGGTTGTCCACCACCGTCTGGCCCAGCACCGCCACCTTCGCGCCGGCCTCGTTGTCCGCGTCCGTGAAGTGCGCGCCCTTCGCCATGGTCCAGCTGCGCACGGAGAAGTAGTCCGTCGTGGTGCCGATGATGCTGGTGTTCCAGTTCTGGTCCTCGCTGAACACCTGCGCGTTGGAGCGCATCTCCGGCGCGGCGCCGCGCACGCTGGCCACCTGCGTGCGCACGGCCTCCAGGTCGTCCCAGGTGATGGTGGGCTGGCTGCCGAAGCCGCCGCGCGCGCCACCGGACTTGGACGAGCCCGGCAGGATGATGAGCAGGTTGGTGCCCATGGAGTCGAAGACCTTCTGCACGCTGGCCTTCGCGCCGTCGCCAATGGCCACCATGGCGATGACCGCGCCCACGCCGATGATGATGCCCAGCGCGGTGAGCACCGAGCGCGTCTTCGAGCGCAACAGCGCACGCAGCGCCAGGACGAGTGTCTCCATGATGTTCATGTCCCCACCTCCTCGGCGGGCACCACCGCCGGGTTCGGCGTCTGGCGTCTGTCGTTCACGATGCGCCCGTCCTTCACCACCACGATGCGCTGGGTGTACTCGGCCACGTCCGGCTCGTGCGTCACCAGCACCAGCGTCATGCCTTCCTTCTGCAGTTGCTGGAACAGCGCCATCACCTCCACCGTGGTGCGCGAGTCCAGGTTGCCCGTGGGCTCGTCCGCCAGGATGACGCGAGGCCGTCCCACCAGCGCCCGAGCGATGGCCACGCGCTGCTGCTGACCGCCGGAGAGCTGCTTCGGGTGGTGGTCCAGCCGGGCCCCCAGCCCCACGCGCTCCAGCGCTTCCTTCGCCCGCGCACGCCGCTCCTTCGAGGGCACGCCCGCGTAGAGCATGGGCAGCTCCACGTTCTCCAGCGCGGTGGTGCGCGCCAGCAGGTTGAAGCTCTGGAAGACGAAGCCCAGGGTGCGGTTGCGCACGCGCGCCAGGCCGTCGCGGTCCAGGCGGGCCACCTCGCGGCCGTTGAGCAGGTACTCACCGGAGGTGGGCCGGTCCAGGCAGCCCAGGATGTTCATCAGCGTGGACTTGCCCGAACCGGAGGAGCCCATGATGGAGACGAACTCCCCGGGCTCCACCGTGAAGTCCACGCCGCGCAGGGCCCGCACCTCCACGTCGCCAGACTTGTACACCTTCGCCACTTTGTTGAGCTGGATGACGGGGGGTGCCCGCTTCGTTTGCGCGTCCATCGGTCTGCCTCTGTCCCTTCCCCTGCCCGCAGTTCCTGTGATGGTGTCTGTGATTGGAACGGCCGCGCGCGCCTAGAATCCGCCCCGGCGCCCGCCGCCCATACCCCGGCCG